>JAVHXX010000524.1 GCA_031119595.1 Patulibacter sp.
GGACGGTTCCTCATGATCTCCCGAACCTACGCACGAAACCGTCCGCCGCGATGGGACTTTGGTCGGGGCGACCGCGGCCGCGGGCGGTCAGCGGTGGCAGAGCGACGAGCCGGCGAACTCGCGCACCGACCTCGTCGCGCGTTGCCGCGCGGCCGCGCGGCCTACGCGCCGATGCGGTCGAGCCAGGCCTGGAGCGGCTCGCCGGTGATGCGCTCGTAGGCGTCGAGGTAGCGCTCGGCGGTGCCGGCGACGACGTCGTCCGGGATGGCCGGCGCCGGCGGCTTCTTGTCCCAGCCGGACTGCGTCGCCCAGTCGCGGACGTACTGTTTGTCGAAGGAGGGCTGGCCGTGGCCGGGCTCGTAGCCCTCGGCGGGCCAGTAGCGGGAGGAGTCCGGGGTGAGGACCTCGTCGCCGACCCGCAGCACGCCGTCGGCGTCGACGCCGAACTCGAACTTCGTGTCGGCGAGGATCAGGCCGCGGCTGCGGGCATGCTCGGCGGCCTTCGCGTAGAGGTCGAGCGAGAGCTGCTTCACGCGGCCGAGGAGGTCGTCGTCGCCCACGATCTCCGCGGCCTGCTCGAGGTCGATCGCCTCGTCGTGGTCGCCGAGCTCGGCCTTCGTCGACGGCGTGAAGATCGGCTCCGGCAGCTGCTGCGACTCCTGCAGGCCTTCGGGCAACGCGATGCCGGAGACCTTGCCGGTGCGCTGGTAGTCGGTCCAGCCAGAGCCGGTGATGTAGCCCCGCACGACCGCCTCGATCGGCACGATCTTGAGCTTGCGCACCACGACCGCGCGGCCCTTGACCTCGTCCGGGACGCCCTCCGCGTCGGAGAGGAAGTGGTTCGGGACGACGCCCTCGGTGAGGCCGAACCAGAAGACGGAGAGGCCGGTCAGCACGGAGCCCTTGCCGGGCACGGGCGTCGGGTGGATCGCGTCGTACGTGGAGATGCGGTCGGTGGCGACGAGCAGGAGGGTGTCGTCGCCCAGGTCGTAGAGCTCGCGGACCTTGCCTGAGGCGATGAGTGGCAGGTCGGCGAGGAGCGGCGGCATGCGGCGATCCTATGCAGCCGGCCCGGCCACCCGCCGCGCCGCAGGCCCATCCGGGGGCGGGAACGCTGCACCTTCCGGGGTTCGCCGGAGCCGACCGGGCGCCTCAGCTCGGGACGGGCTCCGGCACGATCCCGAGCGCGGGCTCGGCGAGCACGACCCGGTCGCGGCCGGCGCGCTTGGCGCGGTACACGGCGGCGTCGGCGGCGGCGAGGAGCTCTTCCCAGGTGTCGTTCGTGTGGTCGCAGGCGGCGACCCCCACGCTCACGGTCATCTTCACGCCGTCGACCTCGTCGTCCTCGCGCAGGATGCCGCTGAACTGCTCGGCGCGGGCGATGGCCTGCGGCACCGTGGCGCCGGGCATCACGACCGCGAACTCCTCGCCGCCGACGCGTGCGACGAGATCGCTCGTGCGGCACGAGTCCTTGAGGAGTTCGGTGAAGCGCTTCAGCGCGGCGTCGCCGGCGGCGTGCCCGAACTGGTCGTTGATGCGCTTGAAGTGGTCGATGTCGAGGAGGAGCGCGGTGAGCGGCATGCCGGTCGCGGTGGCCCGCTCGTAGTGGTGGTCGAGGCGCTCCTGGAACGACCGACGGTTGAGCAGGCCCGTGAGCGGGTCGGTCTCCGAGGTGTGCCGCAGGGACCCGATCGTGGTGCCGAGACTCTCGGCGAGCCCACGGGTGGTCGCGACGACGACCACGCCGACGATGACGAGCATCGCGTAGTCGCCGACCGGGAACGACTGGTCCGGGTGCGCGGCCGAGAGGGCGACCGCGCAGGCCGAGGCGACGATGACGAAGCACACCATCAGCTCCTCGCGCGAGAGCAGGTAGGCCGCACCGAGCAGTGGCCACACGTAGAAGATCGGGATGAGCTGCAGGCCGCGGAGCGTGCCTTCGAGGGCCGTGATCACCGCGATGGAGACGAGGATCACGAGGCGCGTGAACCCGAGGTAGGACTCGATCTCGATCCGGCTGAGGATCAGCGCGAGGAGGGCGAGCAGCGCCGCACTCACGTGCACCGACACGGGCCACGTCGACCGGGCCCAGCCGGCGGCGAGGCCGATCTCGACGGCGAGCGCCCCGGCGACGAGCATCCCGATGGCGAGGAACCGCCAGCGGATGATCGACCCGGCCTCGACGGGCAGGTCGGACGGGATGGGCGTGGTGCGAGTTGGGGGACGGAAGCTGGAGAGCACGGGGGAGCGCTCCGGACGTGGGGGGGAAGCCCCGTGCGCCAGATGGGATGGGAAGGCGACGGGAGCCAAGGAAGGTAGCCCCGGCCCGGTCCCCCGGCAAGCGACGATCCGTCGTACATTCGGCTGGAACTCACCAGTACCACTGGTCAGATTTGACCACTTGGCGCTAGCCGTCCCCCCGCCAGATGACGAGACGCCCGTGGACGCGCGGTACCCGGGCCCTGAAAACCCTCACACCGGTAGGCGCTGACAGGTTGAACATCGTTCACATCAGCGCCGGAAACACGGCGCGGCATGCCACGCGCCGACGTCTGGACGCCTCCGGGCGCGCGTCCGATCCGGTGTGCGGTGGAGCGGCGCGACCGTCGGCAGCGTCGCGAGCGCCGGCAGCGTCTCGCGGGGTCCGCGCGGCCGCTAGTTGGCGCGCGCGTTGACCGGGGCGGGGCCGCCCCAGCGGATCGCGAACCCGTGCTTGTGTCCGCTGGAGAGCTGCTTCGGGGTCATGATGATGGTGCGGTTGATCGTGCGACCGGCCGCGAGCTTCACCTTCAGCGGACCGCGCCGCGCCTTGAACCGCAGCTTCTGCGCCTTCGCGCCCGAGCGGCGCACGAGGATCCGCAGCGGCCCGGAGCACTTCGCGACCTCGCTGCTGCAATGGATGCGCGCCTTGAGGGCGTCGCCCTTCCACGACAGCGTGATCTGGAGGTTCGGCTGTCCGGCGTCGCCGAGGAGCACCGCGCGGGCCGTGCGCTTGCCGGTGAGCGGCTTCGAGCTCGACGCGGTGACCGTGTCGTTCGTCGAAGGGCTCTCGTAGAGGCCTTCCTCGTCGGGACCGGTGAGGAAGCCGGAGGTGCGCGAGATCTTCATCGTCTCGCCGGGGCCCGGGGAGGTCTGCGCCTCGACCTGGAGGCTGTACGACGTGTTCTGCTGCAGCGGCCGCACCGGGATGATGATCGCGCCGCCGTCGAGGTACTTCCCGGATCGCGGGCTCGACCCGTCGACCCAGCGGACCGGCGTCTGCGAACCGTCGGCAGCGGTGA
>JAVHXX010000029.1 GCA_031119595.1 Patulibacter sp.
CGGGACGCCGCCCCGATTGGTGGGTGTCTTCTCGGGGCATGGGACGTTCGTGGTCTCCGAGGGGCGTGGTCTTCGGAGCGGCGCCTCCCGCCTCCCGGGGACACTCGCAATCCACGTGCCGTGGTGGCACGGCTGCGGGACGGAGCCGCGTGCTGGCTTGCTGAGGGACGGGGCCGGGTGCCGGCACGGCTGAGGGACGGAGTCGCGTGCCGGCTTGCCTGAGGGACGGAGCCGCGTGCCGACATGCCGGACGGAGTCGCGTGCGGGCATCGGCTGGTTGCGCTGTGGCGGGACGTGTTGGTCGCGCTGTGTTGGGCGCGGCTCGTGTCGGTTTCGTACGGCGCGGGCCGGCGGGGTCCGTGAGCCGGGTGGTGTTCGAGTGGGTTGAGAAGCCCGTCAGAGGAACGGCGTTCTCATCCCGGTGCGCCCGCGTCGGAGGAACGGGATGAGGAACCCGTCACCGCGACGGCGTTCTCATCCCGCTCGCCCACACCCACGCCCCAGGCGCCGGCCACCCCGGCCCCGGACCGCCACCAGGTGTCCGCCGCCTTCGGCGCGGACCGCACCCCGCCCCGCACCCCCACCAACGCCCGAACGGAACACCACCCCCGCCCGAACCCGAACCACGGTCCGCACCCCCACCAGTGCCCGAACGGAACACCACTCCCGCCCGCGCCCCACCCCCGCAATGCATCGTTCTCCACGTCGCCCCCACGTGCACCGGCCCCCGAAGCGGGGCGCTGCGGGTGTCTGAAGGGCCCGCCCGCCCTGCTGCGCACACCCGCGCAGCCGTCCACAACCTGGCGCGCGCCCACGCGGCCTGCGCCGCCGCGCGTCTTCGGCACGCGCTCTGCGCGACCGCGGACGGCGGGCGGACCCATCACGCGGGCGTGCGTACTGGCGCGTCCGCGCGAGTGTTTGGGCGTTTCGGGCTGCGCGGGGACGCGCGGCCCGGTCGCGACGCTCCGGTGACCTTCCGAAACGGACCTGCGCGCCATTTCGCATCACCTCGAATACGGCGGTTTTGCAGGTGCTCTGACCCAAGGCTTACGTAATCACCTACCGGCGTGGTAGGAATTAGGCCCTCCTATAAGGCACTCCTGATTGTTCATCTCCGTCTGCCGGCGGACAGGACCGGTCAGGACGCGATCCCAGACCTTCTCGCATGCGCCACATCTTCCGCTCCACGGCCGCTCGTACCGCGACGGCCCTCGCCTTCACCGGTGTCCTGACCGCCGGCGCCGCCGCCCCGGCGGCCCACGCCGCCGCGCCCAAGCGCGTCGTCGCGCTCACGCCGTTCTCGGCGAACACGATGGCCCTCCTGGGCGCGAAGCCGATCGCCGTCGGCCAGGCCCTCGGCGGCCCGAACCTCTTCGCGCCGGCCCTGCGCAGCGTCACGAAGCTCCCGCTGAGCCATCCGAACGGCCCCAACCTCGAACAGCTCGCGAAGCTCAAGGCGGACTACGTCTTCACGGGCGAGGCGTGGTCGCGCGGCACGGCGCCGATGAAGCGCCTCGGGATCCGCGTCGCGAACCGCGAACCGCGGGCCATCACGGACGTGCCCCGCCAGACCGCCCGCATCGGTGCCGCCATCGGTCGCGGCGCGGCCGGCAAGCGGCTCGCCGCCACGCAGACGAACCAGATCCACGCTGCGCTCGCCGGCATCAGGAAGCACCCGAAGGTGCTGCTCGTGCTCGGTGTCGGCACCACGCCGTACGCCTTCCTGCCCAACTCATGGGGCGGCAACCTCATCCAGCGCGCCGGCGGCACGCTCATCACCGCGGGCCTGAAGTCGTCGAACGGCTACGCCCGGATCTCCGACGAGTACGTCGTCGCGCAGAACCCCGACATCATCATCGCGATCCCGCACGGCAACCCGGACGACCTCGGGGAGATCGCCACGCAGCTGAAGTCGCGCCCGGGCTGGAAGACGACCCGCGCCGCCCGCGCCGGACACGTCTACATCTCGACGGACAACACCCTCCTGCAGCCGATCAGTGGCGTCGCGTCGGTGCTCAGCAGCGTCCGCCGCACCTACCTCAAGAACTAGCGGATGGTGCTCGCCCGCCGATCGACCGTGCTGCTCGGCGGCAGCGGTCTGCTCGTCGCCATGGCCCTGCTGTCACTCGCCGTCGGGGCGATCGGCATCCCGCTCAAGGAGGTCGTCGACGGCCTCCTCGGCAAGCACGTGTCGACCGAGGTCCACGAGATCGTGGTGAACCTGCGGCTCCCGCGCACCGTCGCCGCGATGATCGTCGGGGCGGCCCTCGCCGTCGCCGGCGTGCTGCTGCAAGGCGCGCTCGCGAACCCGCTCGCCTCCCCCGACGTGATCGGCGTCACCGGCGGCGCCGGGTTCGGCGCGACGCTCCTGTTGCTGGCCCTTCCGCAGTACCAGGCGCTCGTGCCCGTCGGCGCGCTCGTGTTCGGTCTGCTGGCGGCCGGCATCGTGCTGATGCTCGGGTCGACCGGCCCGCGCGGCGGCTCTGTCGAGCGCGTGGTTCTCGCCGGGATCGCGATCGCGGCACTCTTCTCTGCCGGCACGACCTCCCTCATGGTCGCCTACCCCGACCGCGTGCCGGCGGCCATCGGCTTCATCGCCGGAGGCCTCGTCTCCGACGGCTGGGCCTCGAGCACGCAGGCCGCGCCGTACATCGTCGCCGGCCTCCTCGGTGCGATCGCCCTCACCGGCCCACTCGACCGGCTCGCCCTGGGCGACGACGTCGCAGCATCGCTCGGCACCCGCCCCCGGACCGTGCGGCTCCTCGCCGGCGTCTGCGCGGCGCTGCTCGCCGCAGGTGCCGCGTCGATCGCCGGACTCCTCGGCTTCCTCGGGTTGATCGTGCCGCACCTCGTGCGCCTCGCCTCCGGCACGGGCAGCCATCGCTTCCTCGTGCCCGCGAGCGCGATCGTCGGCGCGGCGGTGCTGCTCCTCGGCGACACCCTCGCCCGCGTCGTCGCCGCCCCGATCGAGTTGCCCGTGGGGCCGCTCATGGTCGTCTTCGGGGTGCCGTGGTTCCTCGTGCTCCTGCGGCGGGCCGTCTGATGGCCTGGCTCGACGCGACCGGCGTGCAGGTCCAGATCCGCGGCCGCGAGATCCTCCACCACGCCGACCTCCGGGTCGAGCGGGGCCGGGTCGTCGTGCTCGTCGGCCCGAACGGCGCCGGCAAGAGCACCCTCGCCCGCACCGTCGCCGGGCTCCAGCCGCTCACGGGCGGAGGCGTCGCCTGGGACGGCACCCCGATCGCCGAACTCTCCAGCCGCAAGCTCGCCCTGCTGCGCGCGTTCGTGCCGCAGCACGCGCCGGTGCCGGCCGGGATGACCGTCCGCGAGGCCGTCGAACTCGGTCGCTCACCGCACGTCGGCCCGCTCCAGCGGCCGACCGCGAAGGACGCCGGCGTGGTCGACGCCGCGCTCGACCGCGTGGGCCTGGGGCCGTTCGCGACCCGCCAGCTCGCCACGCTCTCCGGCGGCGAACTCCAGCGTGTGCGGATCGCCGTGGCCGTCGCACAGGCCTCACCCTGCGTGATCCTCGACGAGCCCACCTCGAGCCTCGACCTCGGTGCCGCCGCGGCAGTCGGTCGTCTCCTGCGCCACCTCGCCGCCGACGACTTCGCAGTCCTCGTCGTCCTCCACGACCTGGCGCTCGCCGCCGCCGTCGCCGACGACGTCGTCGTGATGCACCACGGCCGCACCGTCGCGAGCGGCGCTGCCGCGGACGTCCTCACGAAGGAGCGCCTCGCGGGCATCTGGCAGGTCGACGCGGAGCTCACCACGAGCCCCGGCGGCGCCACCGGCCTGCACGTCGACTGGCTCGCGCCGCCCGCCCTCGATCCCACCCATCACCCGCTGGACGCCTGGGAGACCACCGCATGACCCGTTCGCCATTCCGCACCGTGACCCGCTTCGCGGCGGCGGCCCTCTCCGTCGCCGCGGTCGGTGCCGCCACCGCCGCGCCCGCGACCGCCGCCACGGCGGCCGCTCCGAAGGCGCTCGTCGGCCTCACCACGCTCGATGTCCAAGGCACGGCCTCCTCGTCGCTGACCCGCCAGAAGGTGACCGTCGGGGTGAGCGCGCCGGCGCAGCTGACGAAGGCGAACACCACCCGCCGCGTCCTCCTCCCGATCAGCGCCGGCACGGTCGCCACGAACTCGCAGATCACCCAGACCGGCTCGCTCACGTTCGCCCGCAAGGTCAAGGGCAAGCGCCACGTCGTCACGTTCTCGAAGCTCCGCCTCGACCTCGACGCCAAGCCGGCGCTCAGCGCGGTCGTCGGCGGCAAACGCCTCGACCTCCTCGCCCTCGACCTGCGCCGCAGCGAATACACGGCGACCGCCTCGACCTCGAGCGTGCGCATCGTGAGCACCCGGGCCTCGCTGACGAAGGCGGCGGCTGCGGCGATCGCGACGAAGCTCGCGCTCACGAGCCTGAAGCCCGGGCTGCTCGGCGTCCTCGGCACCACGGCCTCCCTGCCGGCGGCCGGGTCGACCTCCACCCCGGGAGCCATCTCGCCGGGCGTGACGGCGCCGACGCCGGTCGTCACCCAGACCGCGGCCTCCCTCGACATCGCCGCCGACACCCTCACGTGGCACGTGCGCGAGTCGTTCGTGCAGTACCTCGCGCAGAGCGGGCCGATCCAGGCGTCGGGCGGTGCCACCCTCGGAGCCCCGGTGGCGATCGGCGGTCAGCCGCCGCTCATCTACGACGCGACCTTCGTGCCCGCGGGCGGCTGGTACGACCCGTCGACCGGCAAGGCGCTCCTCAAGTTCACCGGCACGGTTCGCTTCAGTTACCCGTCGCACGGGATCGACATCACGGTGTCGGACCCGCAGATCCAGCTGGCCGGCACCGATTCGCAGGTCGTCGTGACCTACGGCGGCAGCTCGGCCTCCTCGTACACCGGCCCGGGCGTCCTCGCGACCATCGACCCGACCAAGGCCAAGCAGACCACCGACGGTCCCACCCAGACGTGGACGACCACGCCCGGGTACGTCCCGGCGTCGTCGGCCACCTCGGTGTTCGCCGGCTTCTACGCCCCCGGCGACCCGTTCGGCGTCTTCACCTTCAGCCTCACCCGCGCCTCCTGAGCGCGTTCCCCCGACCGACCCTCCATCCACCCGTAGGAGCTCCCCCACCATGACCAAGAAGACCACCGCGTCCAAGCTCGTCCTCGTCACCGTGGCGGCGTCGGCGTTGTTCGCGACGCCCGCGTTCGCGGCACCGTTCGACGTGAAGTCCGGCACCCTGACCTGGCAGGTCCCGTACGAGACCTCGCCGCGCACGCTCGCCGGTTACACGACGACGATCGGCGTGAGCGGCGGAGCGAACGGGGGCGTCGCGGCGACGGCCCCGGCGACGGGCGCACCGATCACGACGTCGAGTACGCCCGCGGCCGGCGCCGGTGTCACCTACGCCTACGACTTCCCGACGACGACCTCCGGCGCCGCCGGCACGTACGACCCGGTCGCGAAGACCGGGTCGATCAGCTTCGCCGGCACGCTCACCTTCACGGCGCACAGCTCGACGTTCCTGTCCGTGATCAATCCGACCCTCACGTTCGACGCGCCGCAGTCGATCCGTGTCGTCGCCAACGGCATCGTGCCGGCAAGCGCCTCGGACACGACCCCGACGCCGTACGGCACCGGCCCGGCGCGCCAGACGGTCTTCGCGCTCAACGCCTCGGCCGCGGTCACGACCGCCAACCAGGACGGTTCCTACACCATCAGCGACCTGATCCCGTCGGGCACGCCGCAGGGCGCTCCGACGAGCTTCATCAGCTCGAACACCGTGTTCGACGGCATCCGCTCGCTCTTCGGGACGGACCGCGCGAACCAGGGCTTCTCGGTGACCTTCGCGCCCGAGGCGCAGACGCCGACGCCCACGCCGACCCCGACGCCCACCCCGACCCCGACCCCGACGCCGACGCCCACGCCCACGCCGACCCCGGCCCCGGCCCCGGCCCCGGCGCCCGCGCCGGCAGTGACGCCGACGCCGACCCCGACGACGTCGCTCGTCACGGTCACGCTCAAGAAGCAGGCCTTCAGCAAGCTCACGGTCTCGGTCGGCATCCGCAAGCGCGGTACGGGCACCGCGATCTTCGGCACGGGCACCGTCAAGGGCAGCACGCTGACCGTGCGCGTGCCCGCCGGCACGACGCTCAGCGGCGACTACGTGCTGAGCCGCACCTCGGGCAGCAAGAAGCTCGCGAAGTCGGCCGTCGTCACGGTCTCGACCACGTCCGAGAAGGCCAGCAAGGCCACCAAGAAGAGCAGCAAGTAACCGCGCGGCTACGAGGGGAGACACCACCATGACCGACACCACCGCGATCGACGCATCGCTGGGACGCCCGGCCCAGGAGCCGGGCCACTCGGCGCCCGGCGACATGTTCAAGTTCCCGCCGCCGCTGAGCGAGCCCGAGATCGGGGCACGCCGCAGCCCGGCCGAGGAAGCCCGCACGATCGTCACCACGACGCGCCTCACCTCCCTGGCGACGATCTCCGAGGACGGCTCGCCGTGGTCCTCCATCGTCGGCTACGGCGTGATGCCGAGCGGCAGCCTGTCGCTGGTGGTGTCGACCCTCGCCGAGCACGGCCGCAACCTCGCCCGCGATCCGCGGGCGAGCGTCGCGATCGCCACGCCGCCGGCGCGCGGTGCCGATCCGCTCGACTCCGGCCGGGTGACCCTCACGGGCACCGTGCGGATCCCGGAGGGCGAGGACGCGAAGCTGGCCCTCGACTCCCACTGCGAGGCCTACCCGGCGGCGCGCGCGTACGCGAAGTTCGGCGACTTCACCCTCTACGTGCTCGACATCGAGCGCGTGCGGTGGGTCGGCGGCTTCGGCCGCATGGACTCGACGAGCGGTGAGGACTACGTCCTCGCCGAGCCCGATCCGACCGAGCCGAACGGCCTCGACGCGGTCGAGCACCTCAACGCCGACCACGCGGACGCGCTCCTGCTCATCGCCCAGGAGGTCGCCGGCTACGGCGACGCGACCTCGGTGGAGTGCGAGCGGATCGACCGGTACGGGATGGATCTGAAGATCCGCACGCTGCGTGGCGTGGCCCCGGCGCGGGTCGGATGGCTCGAGCCGTGCACCGACCGCGAGGGCCTGCGTAAGGCATCCGTCGACCTCGTGCGGCACGCTCGGTCGAAGCGCGACGCATGACACACAACGGCTGAGAAAGCCCTCTGAGCAGGGATTTGCTCCAGGGCGCGCGGTCACCTGACGGGTGGCTGCGCGCCCTGTGCGTTTTGCCGAATTGTCATCAAACGGATCGGCCAGTTCGTTTGTGCTAGCTTCGAAACGAACCGAGCAATCCGTTTATCTCGAAGGTCTTTCCCGCATGTCATCCCTCGCCAATCCGCCTCGCGCCGTGAACCGCTGGCTCGTCCTGGTCGTGGTCTGCTTCGCGCAGTTCATGGTCGTCCTGGACGGCACCGTGGTCAACGTCGCCCTCCCCTCGATCCAGAAGGACCTCGGCTTCAAGGCCGAGGATCTCGCCTGGGTCATCAACGCGTACACCCTCATCTTCGGCGGCTTCCTGCTGCTGGGTGGTCGCGCCGCCGACCTCTTCGGTCGCAAACGTCTCTTCATCGCCGGCGTCACGCTCTTCTCCGTCGCGTCGCTGCTCGACGGGCTCGCGCAGACGCCGGGCCAGCTCATCGCCTTCCGCGCCCTGCAGGGCCTCGGCGGCGCGCTCGTCTCGCCGGCGGCGATGTCGATCATCACGACGACCTTCGACGAGGGTCCGGACCGCACGAAGGCGCTCGGCGTCTGGGCGGCGATCGCCGGCATCGGTCTGGCCTTCGGCCTGATCATCGGCGGTGTCATCGTCGAGGCCACCTCGTGGCCGTGGATCTTCGCGGTCAACGTGCCGATCGGCATCCTCGTCGTGCTCGCCGGCGTGGTCTTCGTGCCCGAGTCGAAGGTCGAGAACGGCCGCGGCGGGTTCGACCTCTTCGGCGCCCTCACCGTGACCGGCGGCCTCGTGTCGCTCGTCTACGCGATCGTCGAGGCCGGCGCCAAGGGCTGGGGCTCGACCGAGACCCTCGGCTTCGGCGCCCTCGCGATCGTCCTCATCGGCGCGTTCATCGCGATCGAGCAGCGCCACGCCGCGCCGCTCGTGCGCCTCGGGATCTTCCGGGTCCGCACGCTCGTGACGGCCAACGGGATCATGCTCTTCACCGTCTCGGGCATGTTCGCGATGTTCTTCTTCACCACGCTGTACCTGCAGCAGGTGCTGAACTACAGCCCGATCAAGGCGGGCCTCGCGTTCCTGCCGTTCACGGTCGGCATCATGGTCGGCTCCGGCCTGGCCGAGGTCGCGATCAAGCGGATCGGCATGCGCGTCTCGATCGTCTCCGGGCTCTCGCTCGCCGCGATCGCGCTCGTCCTGATGCTCCGCATCGAGGTCGACGGCAACTACCTCACGCAGATGTTCCCGGCGATGGTCGTGCTCGCGCTCGGCGTCGGCCTGGTGTTCGTGCCGCTCACGCTCCTCGCGACCAGCGGCATCGAGGGTGAGGACCAAGGGCTCGCCCCCGGCCTGTTCAACACCTCGCAGCAGTTCGGCGGGGCGCTCGGCCTTGCGCTGCTGTCGACGTTCGCCGCCTCGCAGACGACCTCGAAGCTCGAGAGCTTCGGAGCCGCCGCCACGGCGCGCGACCATCTCACCGCCCTCGTCTCCGGCTACCACGTGGCCTACGGCATCGGCGCGGTGCTGATGGCGGTCGCCGCCGGCATCGCCTTCGTGCTCGTGCGCGGCAAGGAGATCGCCGAGGCGGAGGCCGAGTCGGAGACCGGCCAGCCCGCGGTGCTCGTCGGCTAGGGAACCTGGCTGTCCGGCGGTGCGCGATCGGTCGATCGCGCACCGTTCCGGGGCTAGACTCAGAGGATGACCCCCGACCCCGCAGCGACCGCCGTCGAGCGCCCCATGCGCGCCGACGCGCGCCGCAACCGCGAGCGGTTGCTCGTGGAGGCGCGGGCGATGTTCGCCGAGCACGGTCCCGACATCGGCGTCGCCGAGATCGCGAAGCGTGCGGGCGTGGGGTCGGCCACGGTCTTCCGCCACTTCCCCACGAAGGAAGATCTCCTCGGCGCCGTGCTCGAGCAGGTCTTCGGGGAGATCGCCGGTGGCATCGAGACCGCCTCCGCCATGGACGATCCGTGGGAGAGCTTCGTGCACGCGATCACCGTGGTCGCCGAGTTCCAGGCCTCCAACCGGCTCTTCCTGGAGTCGGCCGGCCCGGAGGTCTTCAGCGAGGAGCGCTTCGCGGAGAGCTCCAAGACCACGATGGAGCGGATGTCGGGGATCCTCGAGCGCGCGCAGGCCGCCGGCGTGGTCCGCGCCGACCTCGCCGACACCGACCTCACGTTCGTGATCGCCGCCGTCGGCGGCGCCACCGAGTACTGCTGCGGTCCGGTCGCACCTCCCGGCCTCTGGCGGCGCTACCTCGCGATCGTCCTCGACGGCCTGCGGCCCGAGGGTGCGCACCCGCTGTCACCCGCACCGCTGACCTTCGACGAGATGGTCGCGACGAAGGCCGCCGCGCACGCCACCAAGGGCTAGCGGGCGGCGTCTTCCTTCCGGGCGGCGCGCCACCGGCGCTCCGCCCATACGCCAGCGGCGCGGCAGTCCCCCCATGGACCGCCGCGCCGCTGCGCGTTTCGTGGGTGTCCCCCTCGGTGGTTCGAGCCGTGGCGCAGGCGCCGCGGCCGTCGCCGCCTAGCTGTGGACCATCGGCAGGAGCGGCGGGCCGGCGTACGACCCCTCCGTCTTGCAGACCGATCCGCAGGTCTTGTTCAGCGTGCAGCAGAGCGAGCAGATCGCGTTGTCGATCGACGGGCACGAGGCCATGTCCGGGAGCTCGTAGTCCTGCTGGCACACACCGCAGGTGACGAGGCCCGTGGAGCGGTCCGCGGGCTCGACCGTGGGCGTGCGGGCGAGGTAGTACGTGTCCTTGAAGACCAGCGAGAGCAGTGGCGACAGCACGAGCGCCAAGGCGATCGCGAGGAACGGCGACCACGCCTGCATCTGGTTGCCGAACGAGCCGTGCCCGAAGCCGTGGTAGAAGGCGAAGATCGACACGACCGAGGCCGTCGCGAACGCCCCGAACCCGACCGGGTTGAAGTTGCGCAGGTGCGCGCGCTTGAACTCGATGAACGACGGGCTGGTCTTCAGCAGCGGCTTGTTGATGACGAGGTCCGCGACGACCGCGCCGATCCAGGCGATCGCGACGTTCGAGTAGAAGCCGAGGATCGTGTTCAGGAACTTGAACATGTTCGCCTCCATCAGCACGAGCGCGATGCCGACGTTCAGGAGCACGAAGTACACGCGGCCGGGGTACCACTTGAAGGTCGACGAGAAGAAGTTCGTCCAGCGCAGCGAGCCCGAGTAGGCGTTCGTCACGTTGATCTTCACCTGCGAGAGGACCACGAAGAACACGGCGATGCCGAGCGCGAGGCCGTGCGGCAGGAAGCTGTTGAACCCGGCGGTGAACTGCTCGACCGGCTGCAGCGCCTTGTCCTGGCCGATCTTGCCGATGATGTAGAAGGCCAGGAAGGCGCCGCCGAGCTGCTTGATGGCGCCGAGGATCACCCAGCCCGGGCCGGCCGCGATCACGGCGGTCCACCAGCGGCGGCTGTTCTCCGGGGTCTTCGCGGGCATGAACCGCAGGTAGTCGACCTGCTCACCGATCTGCGCGATCAGGGACAGCGCCACGCCGGCACCCGCGCCGAGCGCCAGCACCGAGAAGCCCTTCTCGCCGCCCGTGCCGTCGTACCCCGTGAAGGCGGAGAACGCGTGCGGGTCCTTGGCGAGGATCACGATGAACGGCAGGAACATGCCGATCAGCCACAGCGGCTGCGTCGCGACCTGGAGCTTGCTCAGGAGCGTCATCCCGAACACCACCAGGGGCGGGATCATCAGCGCCGAGACCCCGTACCCGAGCCAGAGTGGGAGCCCGAGTCCGGCGTGCAGCCCCTGGGCCATGATCGACCCCTCGAGCGCGAAGAAGATGAAGGTGAAGGTGGCGTAGATGATCGAGGTGATCGTGCCGCCGGAGAACCCGAAGCCGGCGCCGCGGGTGATGAGGTCCATGTCGATCGAGTACTTCGCCGAGTAGTACGCGATCGGGAACGAGGTCAGGAAGATGACCGTCGCCGCGAGGAGGATCGAGAGGAGGGCGTTCGTGAACCCGTAGGTCACGGCGAGGGACGAGCCGATCGCGAAGTCCGCGAGGTAGGCGATGCCGCCGAGGGAGGTGTTCGCGACGACGAACTCGCTCCACTTGCGGTACGTGGTCGGCGCGTACCGGAGGGAGTAGTCCTCCAGCATCTCGCTCGTGGCTTTGGCGGTGGGGGCGGTCGAGATGTCGGGGACGACAACTTCCGCTGGCACGGTACTCATGCCGCCCGAGTCTCCGGATCAGGCGCGACCGTCCGTATGGCCCCGTGGCCGCGACCTCTCGGCGAACTTTGGGCCCGGTGTCCAAAAGCTGGCGATTCCGGGGACGGCGCCTCAGGCGGCCCTCAGAATTCATGAATTGCCCGCTGAAGGGCGCAAAACGGCGTGGGGCCCGGTGCGATCGGCGCCGGGCCCACGCCCGTCTCGGTGCGGGGTTTCGTGTTACTTCGTCATGCGAACCACGTCGTAGTCGGTGTCCGGCGTGGCCGGGGTGCCGAAGCGTGCGTTGACGGCGTAGATGCCACCGGCCGTGGCCGCGAGGGTCGTCGGGACCCGGAACGCCGGGTTCGTGATGGTGCGCTCGATCGTGCCGCTCGCCGCGCCCCGCGTGAGATCGACGACCGCGATCTGGTTCAGGCGGTTCTGGGACACGAGCAGCTTGCCGTGGACGAGCAGGAGGCCGTCGCCGTTCTTCAGGTCGCCGCCGGTGACCGGGACCTGCACGGACACGCCGGTGGTGCCGTTCACCCGGAAGAGCTTGCCCGTCGAACTCTGGACCACCAGGAACTGGTCCCGGCCGATCGGGACGATGCCGTTGGCATCGTTGCTCGCGGGGTCGTCGTCGTAGACGAAGTCGCCGGTGATCTTCACGGTCTGGGCGGTGTATGCGGTGGGTGCCGCGTCGTCGTCGCCGTGGTGGCGGGTGAGGGTCCAGCCGTGACGGCCCGGGACGCCGCCGTGCTTGCCGCGCCCGTGTGCCCCATGGTGTGTGCCGCGATGGTCGTCGCGAGAGCCTCGGCCTCCGTGACCGCCCGACCCGAGCGACACGCGATAGAGCTGCTGCTGCCTGGAGTCGGTGAAGTATGCGGTGTGTCCCGCGATCGCGACGTCGTTGATGAACGACGTCCCCGTGGTGAGGGTGATGTCGGCGATGTCCGCGCCGGTCTTCGCGTCGTACACGTAGGCGTGCCCCGTCGAGGCACCCGCCACGATGAGGTTGCCGCCGGCAACCTTGAGGCCCGTGGCCGCACGGCCGTCGTGCGGGGGCACGAGCACCGACCCCTGACCGGTGAAGGCGTTCGCGCGGTAGATCGCGCCGGTCGGGATCGAGCCGACGTACAGCTGGCCGCCGCGGCCGGCGGCGATGCCCTCGGGCTGCCAGCCGTTCGGCAGGGCGATCGTCGCCGGTGGCACGGCGGGCAGCGACGCATGTGCCGGGCCGTGGCGGTGCCCGCCTCCGGCGAGCGCCGTGGCAGGCGTGAGTGCCGCGACGGTGGCGGCGGACATCAGGGCGATCGACGGACGGCGTGTGGGTAGCACGGTCGGCTCCTCGTGGGTCTGGGCCCGCCGTGCTCGGATCAACGCAGGGTGCGGGCACCAGTGACCGTATGCGCGAGCGGTCGCTCCGGGTGTCCCCGATCCGGGCGACCCCGGGCGCCTCGACAGGTGGTCTCGGGCGAACGTCGGCTCCGGTTCCGGGGCGTCGCCGCACGGGACCCGGCGGGGACGCGCGGCGGCCGCGTATGTCTGTGACGACACACGCGGCCGGGTCGCAGTGGAATGGTCAGCAGTGTCCTGTTTGCCGTTGACCATGTGGGTGACATCTCACGATGTCACCACGGGGTGTCCCCGACAGGGGGACGTGTGCGCTCAGGACTGCGTGAACGTCTGGTCGGCGCCGTACGTGGTGCCGATCGAGTTGGTCGCACGCACGCGGTAGTGCACGACGGTGCCGACGGGGTAGACCGGGATGATCGCGGGGACCTGCTGCGGCGCACCGGGCGAGACGACGAGGCTCGAGATCGTGTTGCCGTAGGACGTCGTCGTGCCGTACTCGATGTACGCGCTCGTCGAGTAGCCGTTCGGGTTGACGCGGCCGCGGACGGTCGTCGATCCGGACGAGTTGTGCACCGGCGCGAGGCCGGGGGTCACGATCGGCGTGCCGCTCGGCACCACGAAGGACTGGTCGGCCTGCGTGGTCGTGCCGTTGTCGTTCGTGGCGATCGCGCGGTAGTGCACCGTGGTGCCGGAGACGAGGTCGTCCGACGTGATGATCGGCGCCTGCTGCGCCGGGCCCGGGCTCACGACGATGCTGCTGATGAGCGTGCCGTAGCTGGTGGTCGGGCCGTACTCGATCCGGACACCGGTCGACAGGCCCTGCGGGTCGACGAGCGAGCGGAGCGTGAAGGAACCGCTGGCGTTGCGGACCGGCGAGGCACCCGGCGTGATGATCGGGGTGCCGGTCACCGTGTAGCTGAGGACGCCGCTGTAGGCGTCGCCGTAGGCGTTGTGCGCGTGGAGGCGGTAGTGCACCTGCGTGCCGACCGGGAAGACGACGGTGTTCGCGGAGACGAGGGTGTCGCCGGACGAGCCGGCGACGGTCGGGCCGGCCGCCGTGTGGTCGAAGGTCGAGCCGGAACCGGTGCCGTACTCGAAGGTCGTGTCGGTGATGGCACCGTTGGGATCGACGTAGTCGTACAGCGTGTAGCTGTTGTCGGAGCGATGCACCGGCGCCTCGCCGATGCTCGGGAGCGGTGCGCCGGCGGCGAGAGCGCCGGCGGGCGCGACGGCGGCGACGACGGCGGCGAGAGCAAGGGCACGCGGCGTCGCAGCGCGCAGCGCGCTGAGGGAGGAAGTGGACACGGGTTCTCCGAACGGGTTGCTGCAGGTGGCATCGACCACCGCACAGCGGATGAACATGGACTGGCACTGACTTCCACTGGTGCTGGGAGTCGGCCGCGGTGAACGTATAGGAAACGTCCATGTGATGGTGAAAATATTTGGCGCGGCACTTTTTCGACATGCTGTCGAACGAACAACGCCCGTTTCCGATTATGTGTCCGATAACGGTGTTGTCTACCGAACGGTCATTTCGTGGAGATCAGACCTGTTGTTGGAGTGATGAGCGGCCACGGCTCCCGGCGGGTCGCCGGAGCGGAGCCCGCCCTCAGAACGACCGCAGCCCCCGCCGCGGTCTGCGACGGGGGCTGCTGAACAGAAGCTCCGTTTCGGGTGTCGGGCGGGCCACCCCGATCGGGGTCCCGCCGACGGCCGCGCGAGGCGACCGAACCGCTACGCCAGGCCGACGGCCTGCGCGCCCGGGACGTCCGCGACGGGACGCGGGCCGGGGCCGACGTACTTCGCGCTCGGGCGGATCAGGCGCGCCTCGCGCTTCTGCTCGAGGATGTGCGCGGACCAGCCGGCCACGCGCGCGCACGTGAACATCGGCGTGAAGAGGTCCGCGGGAACCTGGGCGAAGTCGAGGACGACGGCCGACCAGAACTCGACGTTCGTGGCGAGGACGCGGTCGGGCTTGCGCTCGTGGAGCTCGGCGAGGGCGGCCTGCTCGAGGGCCTCGGCGACCTCGACGCGATCGGCGTTCAGTTCCTTCGCGATCCGGCGCAGCGTGCGCGCCCGCGGCCCATGAGGCGCTCGCCCTTGTCGAGCGACTGCTTGACCCACTCGCGCGCGTCGCCGTGCTTCTCGACGGCGTCGAGCATGGAGAGCACGCGCGAGGGGGCGCCGCCGTGGAGCGGGCCGCTCAGCGCGCCGACCGCGCCGGAGAGGGCGGCGGCCGCATCCGCGCCCGTGGAGGTGATCACGCGGGCGGTGAACGTGGAGGCGTTCATGCCGTGCTCGGCGGCAGAGATCCAGTAGGCGTCGATCGCCTTCGCGTGATCCGGGTTGAGCTCACCGCGCCAGCGGATGAGGAAGCGCTCGGCGATCGTGCGGCCGTTGTCGACCTCGACCTGCGGGATCGGGGGCTGGCCGGCGCCACGGGCCGACTGGGCCACGAAGCTGAGCGCCATCACGGACGCGCGGGCGAGCTGCGAGCGGGCCTCGTCGTCGGTGATGTCGATGACGGGCTTGAAGCCCCACTCGGGCGCGAGCATCGCGAGCGCCGACTGGACGTCGACGCGGGGGTCGCCGGAGCGCACCAGCAGCGGGTGCGGCTCGGCCGGCGCGAGGCCCGGGTCGAAGCTGGAGTCGACGAGGAGGCCCCACACGTACTCGTACGGGACCTTGCCGACGAGGTCCTCGATGTCGACGCCGCGGTACCGCAGGTTGCCGCCGTCGCGGTCGGGCTCGGCGATCTCGCTCGCGAAGGCGACGACGCCTTCGAGGCCGGACTTGATCTCGGTGTCGGTCGTCATCGCAGATGCGTCGCTTCCACTGGGGGCTGAGGTGGGGCGCGGCACCGCGGACGGCCGCCGCTGCAAAGGTCACACCGCAGCCTACCGGCGAGGCCGAGTTTCGCGTTCCGCAACATCCCGGTCCGGCCCCCGCGACACAATCACCGCAGGCCCCGGGTGATGGGAACTTCGTGGCCAACGACCTCCGGGCGGAGGGTCGTCGATCGAGGACACGTCGTCGACACGGACCGAAGCCCGGGCAGAGGTTCGGACGTCCCGGGTGGGGGCGTCCGCGCCAGCGTGATTCGGGGGCGGCTCTTGTTTCGAGGGGCCGCTCCCGTTCCGCGCGGCCCGTCGTCCCGGACGCGTCACACGCTCCGTCCGGCGATCGCCCCCGTCCGGGATACCGTGGGCCGCGTGACCGATCACCTCGCCCTGCTCCAGCGACCGGCCGGAGAGCTCGCGCAGCTCGTCCGCGACGGCGAGGTCAGCGCCTCCGAGCTCGCGAACGCCTCGCTCGAGAAGATCGCGCAGGTCGAGCCGCACATCGCCGCCTTCGCCGACATCGACGTGAGCGGCGCGACCGAGGCGGCGGCCACGATCCGCCCGGGCGACGACCGCCCGCTCGCCGGCGTGCCGATCGCGATCAAGAACAACCGCGCGGTGCTCGGGCTGCCCGTCCGCAGCGGCGCTCGCATCACCGACGACCTCATCGCCCAGTACGACCACCACACGACGATGCGGCTCCGGGCCGCCGGCGCGGTGATCATGGGCACGACGGCCCTCCCCGAATGGGGCCTCCTGCCGACCACCGAGCCGCTCCACCGCGTGCCGACGCGCAACCCGTGGGATCTGGGGCGCACCGCTGGAGGCTCCTCGGGCGGCGCGGCCGCGGCCGTCGCGGCGGGTGCCCTGCCCCTCGCGCACGGCAACGACGGCGGCGGGTCGATCCGCATCCCCGCGGCCTGCACCGGGCTCGTCGGTCTCAAGCCGCAGCGCGGCCGCGTGTCCCAGGGGCCGGAGACGGGGGAGAACTACCTCGTCGTCGACGGTGGCCTCACCCGTACGACCGCCGACGCCGCCCTGATCCTCGACGTCCTCGCCGGCCCCGAACCGGGCGATGCGTCGTGGGCGCCGCCGCACACCGAGTCGTATCGCGAGGCACTCACGCGTGCGCTGCCGCGGCTGCGGATCGGCGTGTTCCGCGAGACCCAGCTCGAGGACGCGACCGTCGACCCGGAATGCGCCCGGGCGCTCGACGAGGTGCTCGCGGTGCTCTCCGACCTCGGCCACGACATCGTGCAGGAGCCGGTGGCGCTCCCGATCGACGAACGCGTCTTCGGCGACCTCTTCACGGACCTCTTCACGGACATGGCGAGCGTGCAGACGCGCGTGCTCGCGGCCGCCGGCAAGGCCGCCGGAGGTGGTCAGGGGCCGGTGACCGAGGCCGACCTCGACCCGCTCGGTTGGGCAGTTTCACAACGCGCCGCGGCCCGGACCGCCACCGATGCCTGGCAGACGAAGTTCATGGCCGACGGCTTCGCCCGCCTGATCCTCGCCACCTTCGCCCCGTACGACGTGATCCTCTCGCCGTCATTGACCGGGCCGGCCCTGCCGCTCGGCACCATCGACGCAGGCTGGGACGACCCGCTGGGCGTGTTCAAGCGCGCCGAGCGGTGGGTCGCCTTCTCACCCGTCGTGAACCTCTGCGGCAACCCGGCGATCACCATGCCGACGCACGAGTTCGGCGGTCTTCCCGTGGGCGTGCAGGCGATCGGCCGGCCGTGCGAGGAGCACGTCCTGCTGCAGCTCTCGGCCCAGCTGGAGGCGCACTACCGCTGGGACGAGCGGCGGTCGCCCCTGGCCGCGGGGTCACCTCGATAGACTGCGCCGCCCAGGTCCCTCGCCGGTCCCCAACCCTCTTTCCTTCAGGAGACGACCCGCCATGGCGTACGTGATCACCGAGGCGTGCATTGGAACCAAGGACGCCTCGTGCACCGAGGTGTGCCCGGTCGACTGCATCCACCCGACGCCCGACGAGCCCGACTTCGACACCGTCAAGCAGCTCTTCATCGATCCCGAGGAGTGCATCGACTGTGACGCGTGCGTCGAAGCCTGCCCGGTCGACGCGTGCTTCGCGGAGGACCAGGTCCCGGACGAGATGGAGCA
>JAVHXX010000525.1 GCA_031119595.1 Patulibacter sp.
ACGTCCCGCCGCGGGCTGCCTCGCCGACGAACGCGAAGCTCGCCGCCAACGGCAGCACCACGGTCGGCATCTCGTGGTCCACCCCCAACCCGGATGTGTGCCACACGACGCCGACCGGGTACACCGTGACGGTGGGCGACCAGACCCGGACCGTGAGCGGCTCGTTCACCAGCGCAGCCCAGGTCTCCGGACTCACCCCGAATACCCCGTACACGGCGTCGATCACGTCGCTGCCGTCTTCGACGGTCCAGCCCGAGTCGCCCGCGACCGTGTCGTTCACCACCACTCCCGGCTCGGATACGACACCCCCGACCAAGCCCGTCATCCTCTCGGCCGGCCATACGGACCCGGCCGGCAACACGACCGTCACCTGGTCGCCCTCGACCGACGACACGGGCGTCGTCGCCTACGACGTGCACGCGGGAACGCTCGCGAGCGCTCCGATCGCCACCGTCGCGGGAATCGCGACGAGTGTCAGCGCGCATGTCGGCGTGATCACCAGCGGCGGCACCCAGGTCTGGGTCGTCGCCCGCGACGCGGATGGCAATGCCACCGCCAGCGACCCGGTGGGAGTCAACACCTGCGGCATGCTCCCGTCCGGCACGCTCTCCGTCGACAGCTCGACCGCCACCGGCGTCACCTCGACCGGCGCCACGGTCAGCTGGACCGCGGCGGGCCAGCCCGGATGCCGTCCGGCGCTCGACCATTGGTTGGTGCAACGAAGCAGCGGCGCCGGCGCTCCGGTCGCGGTCGGCACCATCCCCGCCGGCCAGACGACCATCGCCGCCAGCGGTCTGACGCCCGCCACCACGTACACGTTCACGATCACGGGCGTGCTCGCCGACGGCTCGACGACCGACCCGAGCGCCGCGTCGACCCTCACCGTCGTCACGCTGCCCGACACCTCCGGTCCGACGACCTACGGGTTCATTGCCGCCGGCTCCGCGACCCTGAAGAACCTCGTGAAGGGCTCCGTGCCGCTGTCGGGCGTGTTCAACACGACGGCCGCTTCCGACGGCTCGTTCACGGGTCAGCTCGGGCTCGCGCCGGCCACGGCGTCCCTGAAGGCGCTCGGGTTCCTGCCCGTCACGGCGACCGTGTCGTTCGTCTCGGTCGGTGACGTGACGGGCACCTCGACCGCCACGAGCCTGTCCGCGGTCGCGAACGAGCGGATCAAGCTCCCGTCGATCAAGTCGTTCGGGATCCAGCTGGCCGGCGGCGCGAGCTGCCAGGCCACGCAGGTCAGCAAGATCGCGCTCTCGAGCACCGGCGCCTTCACGTGGGCGACCGGCGGCTCGGTCGCCGGCACGTTCTCGATCAGCAACCTGAGCGGCTGCGGCGCCCTGAACGGCATCGTCTCGTCGCTGACGGCTGGTGGCGGCAACGCCATCGCCCTCACGCTGAGGCCGACCGCGACGCCGCCGGCCCCGACGGTCTAGGTCACGCCCTCAGGGGATCGCGCGCACCGGAGCGCGCGATCCCCACCGGGCGTGCGCGGCCACGCTGCGCCCGCGCACGCCGCCGCGAGCCCTACGCCATCTGCGGCATCACGAACGATGCCCCACCCTCGTCCGGCCCCTTGGGCCAGCGCTGGGTGACGGTCTTGGTCTTCGTGTAGAAGCGGATCGAGTCCGGCCCGTGCTGGTTGAGGTCGCCGAAGCCGGAGGCCTTCCAGCCGCCGAACGTGTGGTAGGCGATCGGCACCGGGATCGGCACGTTCACGCCGATCATCCCGGCCTGGACGCGCCGCGCGAACTCGCGGGCGGTGTGCCCGTCGCGGGTGAAGATCGCGGCGCCGTTGCCGTACTCGTGGTCGCTCACGAGCGCCAGCGCCTCTTCGAAGTCGGCCGCGCGTGCGATCGACAGCACCGGCCCGAAGATCTCCTCGCGATAGATGCGATGCTCGGGCGTCACGCGGTCGAACAGCGACCCCGCGACGTAGAAGCCGCCCTCGTCGCCCGCGATCGCCCCCTCACGGCCGTCGACGACGAGCTCCGCACCCTCGTCGACGCCCACGCCGATGTAGTCGACCACGCGCTGCTTCGCCTCGGCCGTCACGAGCGGGCCGTAGTCGGTCCCTGCCTCGGTCGGCGCGCCGACCGTCAGCGCCTCGACCCGCGGCCGCAGCGCGGCGACGAGCCGCTCCGCAGTCTCGGCGCCGACGGGCACGGCGACGGAGATCGCCATGCAGCGCTCACCGGCCGAGCCGTACCCGGCACCGATGAGCTGGTCGACGACATCGTCCATATCGGCGTCGGGCATCACGATCGCGTGGTTCTTCGCACCACCGAAGCACTGCGCACGCTTCCCGGTCTCGGCCGCACGCGAGTAGATGTACTGGGCGATCGGCGTCGAGCCGACGAACCCGATCGCCTTCACCGTCGGGTGGTCGAGCAGCGCGTCGACCGCCTCCTTGTCGCCGTTGACGACGTTCAGGATGCCGGGCGGCACGCCGGCCTCGAGCGCCAGCTCGGCAAGCCGGATCGGCACGGACGGATCCCGTTCCGACGGCTTCAGCACGAACGCGTTCCCGCAGGCGATCGCGGGCGCGAGTTTCCAGAGTGGGATCATCGCCGGGAAGTTGAACGGCGTGATGCCGGCCACCACGCCGAGCGGCTGACGCATCGAGAAGACGTCGATGCCCGTGCCCGCCGAGTCGGAGTACTCCCCCTTGAGCAGGTGCGGGATGCCCGTCGCGAACTCGAGCACCTCGAGCCCCCGCTGGATGTCGCCCTTCGCATCCGCGACCGTCTTGCCGTGCTCGCTCGACAGCAGCACCGCGAGCTCGTCCATGTGCTCGTTGATCAAGACCACGAAGCGGTTCAGGATCCGCGCGCGCTTCTGCGGGTTGAGCGCGGCCCAGGCCGGCTGCGCCGCGGCGGCGTTCGCGACCGCTGCGTCGACCTCCGCGGCCGTCGCCAGCGCGACCTGCGCCTGCACGCGGCCCGTGCTCGGATCGAAGACATCGGCGAAGCGCTGCGAGGTGCCCTCGGCGCGCGCACCGCCCACGAAGTGGGGGATGACGGTGGCGATCGAACTCATGCCTCCATCTTCATGGCTCGCCCGCGCCCGCGGGCGGACAGAACGTCGGAGCTGGCGCCACTGCATCGACGCGCTGCCGCGATCCGGCAGGGGTGCCCGGACGTGCCCGCCGCCTGACGGAGCTGGCGCCACAGGGACCCCGTACGGGTGACACGCGGGCACGCGCGCGCGTGTACTCGTCACCAGGAGCTCCGAACGTGATGCCGCGCACCGGTCCTGTCC
>JAVHXX010000526.1 GCA_031119595.1 Patulibacter sp.
CCCGTCGCCACCGAGCCGGTGCCGGCCACGCACGGCAGCCCGTACGCGTCGGTCGCGCGGCTCGCCCGCGACGGTGCGGCCCCGCTCACCGGCGACGGCCCGGATCGCGCGGATCGCGCCTCGCTGCACGTGGCCGTGGTGATCCCGTGGTTCCGGATCGGCTCCGGCGGCCACATGACGATCTTCCGGCTCATCGAACAGCTCGAGGCCCGCGGCCACACCTGCACGATCTGGATCGACGATCCCCTCGGGTACAACCCCGAGGGCGCGGCGGTCCTCCGCGGCACGATCCTGGAGCACTTCCGGCCGCTGCAGGCGCCGGTCTTCAAGGGCTTCGACCGCTGGTTCGGCGCCGACGTGGTCGTCGCGACCGGCTGGCAGACCGTCTACCCGACGATGCTCCTTCCGGACTGCGCGGCCCGCGCCTATCTCGTCCAGGACAACGAGCCCGACTTCTTCGCGGCCTCCGCCGAGCGCGAGTTCGCCGAGGCGACCTACGGCTTCGGCCTCCACGGCATCGCGGCAAGTCCGTGGCTCGCGAAGCAGGTCACCGACCGCGGCGGCCATTGCGGCGTGTTCGACCTCGCCGCCGACCACGACGTCTACTACCCGCGCGCCATCGATCGCGACGCCTCCACGATCGCCTTCTACGCCCGCCTGGAGACGCCCCGCCGGGGCGTCGCGCTCGGGCAGCTCGCGCTCGAGGAGGTCGCCCGGCGCCGCCCAGAGACCCGCATCGTGAACTTCGGCACCCGCAAGCCGGAGGGTCTGACGGTCCCGACGGAGTCCGCGGGGATCCTCACCGCCGACGAGCTCGCCCGGCTCTACTCGCAGGCCACGATCGGACTCTGCCTCTCGCTCACGAACTACTCGCTCATCCCGGGCGAGATGCTCGCGTGCGGCCTGCCGTGCGTCGACGTCGACCATCCGAGCGCCGTGGGCGTCTTCGGGGAGGACGGCCCGGTCGCGTTCGCCGCGCTCGACGCCACCTCCGTGGCCGATCGCATCATCGACCTCCTCGACGACCCGGGCGAACGGGAGCGACGGTCGGTCGCCGGACTGCGGTTCGTCGGCGAGCGGACCTGGGCGCACGCCGGCGACCAGGTCGAGGCCGAGCTGCGCGCCGCGCTGCGGCTCGCCTGACTCAGACCACCTGCAGCCGGGGACGCTCGGGGCTCGCCCCGGCCTCCTCGACGGAGACGCGCCGGCTCGGCACGCGGCGGCGGATCTGGCGCATGTCCCACCAGCCCTGGAACTCGTCGATCTCGCGCCAGGTGGTGCCCGCGGCATTCGGACCCGCGAGCACGGCGAAGTGGCCGCCCGGCGCGGTCCGCAGGCGCACCTCGGCCGACTGCGGCAGGAGCGCGCTCACCGCGTGCACGCCGACCTCGGGCGCGAGGATGTCGTCGGTGCCGGCGATCGCGAGGAACGGCTGGCGCAGGTCGCCGATGTCGAGGAACTCGCCGTGCAGCTCGGCGGGGCGCTGGTCGAGCTCGTTGACGGCGATGAAGCGCGCGTAGATCTCGCCGATCGACCGGCCGGTGTAGGTGCGGAGCTCGCGCTTGATCGCCTCCGTCGCCTCGATCTGGGCGAGCGCGTCGCGGTCGTGGAGGTTGGCGAGCTGCGTGATCGGCCGCTTGAGGTCGCGCGGGATGCTCGCGAGCCGCAGGGCGGTGCGGACCACCGGCGCGGCGACGACGTTCGTCGTGACCTTCGTGATCGCCGACTGCAGGAAGCCCTCGGAGAGCGCGTTGATCGCCGAGAGCGGCGCGAGCGTGGCCCGCAGGCGCATGCGGTGGAGGTCGAACGGAGCCGCGATCACGGACATCGTGTGGACCGGCAGCGACGGGTCGTTGGCGATCGTCATCGCGCCGAGGATCCCGCCGAGCGACCAGCCGACGAGGTGCACCGGCCGCCCGCCGGCGTCGGCCGAGACCTCGCGGATCGTGCGCGGCAGCATGATCTCGACCCAGCGCTCGAGGGCGAGGTCGCGGTCGGAGAACTTCTGACGGCCGAAGTCGACCATGTAGGTACGCACGCCGCTGCCGAGGAGGTGCTCGACCATCGAGTTGCCGTGGCGCAGGTCGAAGCACGACGGGGGCGCGCCGAGCGTGGGCACGAGGAGCACGGGGAGGCGGTCGGCGTCGGGCTCGACGGTCTCCAGGTAGCGGTAGACCGTGCGCTGGCGCGCCTCGGTCAGGATGCGCCTCGCCTGCGGGCGTGTGTCGGCCAAATGCCCCCGTGCCGCCGCGTCGTACAGGTTTGCGGCTGCTGCGCTGAGCTGGCTCGGGGCGAGGGGGTTGAAGACCACCACCGGAGCGTAGAACAGGTCAGGGGCGCCCACCAGTGACGCCGCGCCCGCGGGGGTACACGGGCATGATCCGAGGGGCATGCCCGACTTCCCCGAGCTCCCCCAGCTGCCGAAGGGCCTGATCGCCGACCTCCGCGCCGACCCGACCTACGCCCTCGAGACCCTCGCGATGGCCGCCGTCGACGTGCACGGCCCGGCGGCGGCGAAGTGGAAGGCCTCGCGCGGCCAGCTGCGGTATTCGAAGGAGCAGTTCGCACGGTCCGCGATCCAGCGCTCGGTGAACAGCGCCCGCGTCGAGGGCGCCGCGATGGGCATGGGCGGCTTCCTCACGATCGTCCCGGACACCGCCGCGCTCGCGTGGATCCTCACCCGCGAGGTGATCTTCGTCGCCGCCGCGTACGGCTTCGACCCCACCGATCCGCGCCGCGCCGCCGAGGTGCTCGTCGTCTGCGAGATCTACGACTCGGTGCCCAAGGCGCAGGATGCGCTCGACCACCGGGGCGAGCGGATCGTGACGGCGATCGCGAAGACCCAGGTGGTCTCGGCGCTCAAGAACCGCGGCCGCAAGGAGCGCACGCTCGGCAACAAGCTCCTGCGCTACTCGGGCAAGAAGCTCGCCGACAAGTACGGCGGGCGGCTCGTGCCGGGCGTCGGTGCCGTGCTCGGCGCCCTCGACAACGCCGCGGCGGCGAAGTCGACCGGCGAGCGCGCGATCGCCTTCTACCGCGCGCAGTGACCTCGGCGCCGCGCACCGCGCGGCGCCGAATCACCCGGCCGATCGGTCGCGTCGCCGCTGCGGTCTAGCCTGGGCCTGACGATGGCGACGGTCGACCTCACCCAGGCGTTCTCGGTCGTCGAGGGCCTCGGGATCGTGGTCGGCGCCGCGGGTGGCGGGCTCGCCGCCAAGCGCCGCGACGACTTCGACGTGTTCGGGGTGCTCGGCCTCGCCACCG
>JAVHXX010000527.1 GCA_031119595.1 Patulibacter sp.
GCGGTGATCGTGGACATCGAATGGCTCCTGTGTGGGTCGGTGCCGCAGGTCGGCCGCGGCAATGGCTCACTGTGCGTCCCGCCGGTTGGACGACGGTTGGGTTCGGCTTGGAACCCCTCGCCAAGGCGCCTCGCGGTGCACCCGAATCCGGTTTCGGATACCGACCAGTCTCCGACTTGCATACCGGTCAGTATCCGAGTACGGTCGAGCGCATGGCGACGAGCACGACCCGCATCCCCGGCCCCCGGGCCCCGCGCGCATGGCAGGCCTTCGGCTTCTTCACGCGCAGCGCCCCGTACTTCGCGAAACAGCAGGCGAAGCACGGCGACGTCTTCGAGGTTCACATCGCCGACGAGAAGCCCTGGGTCGTGCTCTCCCACCCCGACCTCGTGAAGCAGGTCTTCACCGGCAGCCCCGCGGTGTTCCACGCAGGCAAGGCCAACAGCATCCTGCTGCCGCTCCTCGGCGACAGCTCCGTGCTGCTGCTCGACGGCGCCGAGCACATGCGTCAGCGCAAACTGCTCCTCCCTGCGTTCCACGGCCAGCGGATGACGGCGTACGGCGACCTCATGCGCGAGGTGGCCGAACGCGAGGTCGCGCAGTGGCCGCTCGGCGAGCCGATGGAGCTCGCGCCGCGCATGCAGGACGTCACCCTCGAGGTGATCATGCGAGCGGTCTTCGGCATGCGGGACGGCGACGAGCTCGAGCACGTCAGTGCGCTGCTCCGCCATCTCCTCGACGAGATCATGCGCCCGTCGACGTTCCTGCGGCTCGCGATCCACGGGCCGCACAAGTACCGGGAACTCCCCCGCTCCAAGCGTCAGATCGCCCCGTCGGACGCCGCCCTCTTCGAGGTGATCCGCGCGCGCCGCGACGCCGACGACCTCGCCGACCGCGACGACATCCTCTCCCTCCTGCTGCAGGCACGCGACGAGGACGGCAACCCGATGACCGACCAGGAGCTCCGCGACGAGCTCATGACCCTGCTCGTCGCCGGCCACGAGACGACCGCGACGTCGCTGAGCTGGGCCGTCGAGCGACTCATCCGCAACCCGCCGGTCCTCGCCCGCCTCAAGGCCGAGCTCGAGGAGGGCAAGGACGAGTACCTCGACGCCGTGATCAAGGAGACGCTGCGCATGCGGCCTGTGCTGCCGGTCGTCGTCCGCGACCTCCAGGAGGAGGTCGAGATCGGCGGCCATGTCCTGCCCGCCGGGACCCGCGTCGCGTGCAGCATCACGAACGTCCACCGCAACCCCGAGGTCTACCCCGACCCGCACGTGTTCCGACCCGAGCGGTTCATCGAGAAGCCGGCCGGCACGTACACCTTCATCCCGTTCGGCGGCGGGATCCGCCGATGCCTCGGTGCGAGCTTCGCGCTGTTCGAGATGAAGCAGGTGCTCCCGGCGATCGTGCAGCAGCTCGAGCTGAAGGCGGTCGACCCGTCCCCGGAACCGGTGAAGCGTCGACTGATCACGCTCACGCCCGGCCGCCGCACGACCGTCGTCGTGGCGGCCCGGCGCGCACCGGTTCCCGAGCCGGTCGCCACAATGGCGGCATGACCCCGCCGACCGACACCGCCTCCGCGTGACGGCCCGTCTCTCCCGGAAGGAACAGCAGGCCCTCACCCGCGGCGCGCTGCTCGAATCGGCGATGCGGGTGCTCGCCGACAAGGGTCTCCACCGCGCCTCGATCGACGACATCGCCGCAGACGCCGGCTTCACGAAGGGCGCGTTCTACGCGAACTTCAGGAGCAAGGAGGCGCTCTTCCTCGAGATGCTCGACGAGCACTTCGCCGAGCGGCTCGCCGCGATCGAGGAGGTCACGTCGAGCGGCGAGGACATCGCCGAGCAGGCGGCGCGCGCCGGCCAGGACTTCTCCGATGCGTTGCGCGGCGATCCCGCGTGGTGCCGACTGTTCCTGGAGTTCTCGTCGCACGCGGCCCGGCACGAGGCGTTCCGGATCGAGTTCGTCGCGCGGACGAACGCCATCTGCGACCGGATCGCCGGGATCTACGAGCGGCGCGCGACCGAGCTCGGGATCGTGCCGGTGGTCCCCGCCACCGACATCGCCCGGATGACGTTCGCCATGGCCAACGGCGCGGCGATCGAGCAGCTCCTCGATCCCGCCACCCCCGACGACATCTTCGGCACGATGCTGCGCCTCTTCTTCGCCGGGGTGCTGCAGCAGAGCCCACCGGCGGACGCCACCGGATAAGCGGCGCGGCGCCGGGTCCGCGATGCCGGTCTGCGGGCTCAGCAGCCGTCGCCGGGCGGGGACGGGACGGTGTCGGCAGGCCGCCGCGCCACGGCGCGGGCCAGCAGGGCGTCGCTCCAGCGGCCGAGTGGCGCCGCATACGACACCTCGGGGGTGCACCCGCCCTGGTGCAGTCCGCTCACGAGCCCCGCGACCCGCAGGGTCTCCCCGACCGGAAGCGTCGAGCCCGGCGCCGGACCGCCCGTCGCGGCGCCCGCGGCCGTGGTCGCCGTGAACCACGGCCCGCCGCTCGTCCCGTCGATGAAGCCCGGGCAGGCGAAGGTCGGTGAGACGCCCGTGAGCGTCGTCGTGGTCTGGCAGGTGATCGTGGACCCGCCCTTCCCGAGCGGGTAGCCCACCGGCGTCACCGCGGTTCCGGCGGCCGGGGCCGTGTGCGCAAGCGTCGCGCCGGGGACCACGTCCTCGAGCTGCACGACCTTGCCGCCGCGCTTCTGCGGTTCGACGGCGACGATCGCGAGGTCGTAGGCCGGAGTGCCGCGCGGGCGCTTCCACCGTGGGTCGATCCACACCGCGCGGACCTTCCAGGCCCCGAACGGGGCATGGCCCGCGGCGGTCCCGTCCACGTGGCCGTCGGCATAGCCGTCCGCGTAGCCCGGGGCGAACGAGTAGCCCCTGCCCGAGCCCGTGATGCAGTGCGCCGCCGTGGCCACCAGATCCCGACGCGCGGTGTGCAGGACCACCCCGCTGCATTCGTGGAATCCAAAGGATTCACGGGTGAACAGCGCCCCCGCGCGGTCGGCCACCGTGATCGCCGCCCCGGCATGTTCGGCACCGACCCCACACCCCGCGAGGACGGTCACCAGCGGTGCCGCGGCGAGCAGTCTGCGGAGCGACGAACGGGAGCGCACGGCCCCATCATCTCGCACGCGTGCGATCGGGCTGCCGCCTCGTTCACCACACCGTCACGAGGTTTTGCCAGCCGGCACGGTAGGATCCACGGTTCCCGAGCCGTCAGCATCGTGTTGTCGGACCGGGCCAGTACCAG
>JAVHXX010000528.1 GCA_031119595.1 Patulibacter sp.
GCGGGCGCGCCTGACCGATCCCGGCCGCGTGCCGGTCGGCTGGCACGAGACGTCCGACGGCTGGACGCTCGTCAACCACGTGCCTGGCGGGCTCTCCCGGCTGATCACGTTCGAGTTCGACGGCCCGCCGCTCGACCACCGCGCGCCGCTCACCGGCACGGAGCTGGCCGAGAGCGCGGCGCGGATCCACGGCCGTCCGATCCCGTTCGAGGACCTCGTCTACGCCGGGCGCTTCAGCGACTTCAGCCGCGTCGCCGACGTCTACGGCGCCGGGCGCCTCCTGATCGCCGGCGATGCCGCCCACATCCACTATCCGGTCGGCGGCCAGGGCCTCGGGCTCGGGATCCAGGACGCGTTCAACCTCGGGTGGAAGCTCGCGGCGGTCGTCGGCGGCGCCGACCCCAGGCTGCTCGAGACCTACACCCGCGAGCGCCGGCCGCATGCCGAGCGGGTGATCGCCTACACCCGCGACCAGGCCGCGGCGATGCGACCGGACGCGATCGCGACCGCGGCCGAGCAGGCACACCGTGCGGCGATTCTCGACCAGGTCGGGTCCGCCGCGGGCCGGGCCCGGATCGCCGACCTGCTCAGTTCGCAATGGGTCCGCACGGCGCGTGGGACGGACGATGCCCCGGCCGTCGGGACCTTTGCGACCGACCGACCGGTCCGCACCGCCGGCGGGCCGACCCGGCTCAGCGCGCTGCTCGCGGGTGGCCGCGCCCTCCTGCTCGGTGCGCCCACGCCGTCGCTCGACGACCTCGCCCGGCCGTGGCGGGACCGGGTCGACGTGGTCCACGACCTGACCGCGGGCGCGGCCCCACACACGCTGGTCCGCCCCGACGGCTACATCGCGTGGCAGGGCGACGTCGAGGCCGACGGGCTCGAGCGCGCCCTGGAGTGCTGGTTCGGCCCGCCCGAGCGGCAACCCGCCCTGACCACCACCCATCCCGGTCCATCGCGCCTCGATTCAACCCGGATTTGACGGATCCGGGGTAAGACTGCAGGGCCATGTCGCACACGGAAGACGCCATCACCACCACCGCGGGGGCCGGCACGCCCGACACGCCCTACTGGCGGCGGCCGCTCGTGCGCTCCCGCCGCGATGAGCGCTGCGACGACACGCCCCAGACGGCCGGCATGCAGCGGTTCGCCGCGATCTCCGGCACGCTGACCGGCTCCCAGAAGCTCTGGATGGGCGGGAACACGGTGCGTCCGGGCGAGTCCTCGGACGACCATCACCACGGCGAGGCCGACTCCGGCATCTACATCGTGTCGGGGCATCCGCGCTTCTGGTTCCTGGTCGACGGCAAGGAGGAATCGATCGATGCCGCGCCCGGAGACTTCATCTACGTACCCGCCTGGGTACCCCATCGCGAGGAGAATCCGTCGCAGACGGAGGACGCGATCGTGGTCCTCGCGCGCAGTACGCCCGAGGAGATCGTGATCAACCTGCGCGATCTGTGGGACACGAGCGGCATCCCGGACGCGCAGGAAACCCCCGCCGCATAAGGGATTTCGAGCGCCGGACCTCCAGCCGGCGCCCACGACCGACCCGGGCCGCGCACGCGGCCCGGTGTCGTTCCGGAGGTCCTCCCGCGACCGGACGGTTCAATTCCCGTTGAACTGCACCATGTTTATGGTGTTTTCCATGAGTGGAGAAGCAGACCTCGCAGCGATCGGCGCGCTGATGTCGGATCGGACCCGCGCGACGATCCTCACGACCCTCCTGAACGGAGGCCTCACGAGCGCCTCGCAGCTGGCCGATCGCGCCGGCGTCTCGAGGTCGCTCGCGAGCTCGCACCTCCGCAAGCTCACCGAGGGCGGGCTCATCGCCGTCGAGCCGCGTCAGCGTCAGCGTCTCTACCGCCTGTCCGGTCAGCACGTGGCCGACGCGCTCGAGGTCCTCCTCTTCATGGCGCCCGCCGGCACGGTCAACTCCCTCCGCGCCTCCCGCGAGCGGGACAACCTTCGCGAGGCACGCCTCTGCTACGACCACCTCGCCGGCCGCGTCGGCGTCGCCCTCACCGACGGCCTCACCGGTGCCGGCCTCCTGCGGGAGACGCCGGGCGGCTACGAGATCACCGGCCGCGGCGCCTCCGCCTTCCGTCAGCTCGACATCGACGTCGAGATCCTCGCGGCGCGAGAACGCCCGCTCACCCGTGCCTGCATGGACCGCTCCGAAGGTCGCCACCACCTCGCCGGCCAGCTCGGCGCCGCGCTCACCGGCGAGCTGCTCCAGCGTGGCTGGCTCGAGTCGCGCGAGGCGAGCCGCGTGGTCCGCCTGAGCATCGCCGGCCGCGAGGGGCTCGTCGACGCACTCGGCGTGTCGATCCCGAGCGCCGAGGAGGCCGACGAGCCCGCACCCAGCTTCCCGCAGCCGTTGCCCGGCGAGCTGCACGTCCACCCGTCGCCCGGCACGGCGGACCCGAGCGCGCCGCAGCCCCACGGCGCGCACCACCACACGCATCACGGCCTGCGCGGCGTCCCCGCCGCCTAGCCCGCGCACCCGTCACCCACCGTCAGGAGCACCCAATGCCCGTCGAGTTCATCGGCCTGATCGCCACGGCCGACCAATCCGAGACCCGCGAGACCGATGGTCCGCTGATCGATCCCGCGTACGTCCGCCGGTTCGCCCGCGCCCACGAGGACTCGGACTTCGACCGCGTCCTCATCGGCTACTCGTCGTCCTCCCCGGACAACATCCAGGTCGCCGCGTACGCGGCAGCGCACACCGAGCGCCTGAAGTTCCTCATCGCGCACCGACCCGGAGTTGTCCACCCGACGGTCGCCGCGCGCTACTTCGCCACGCTCGATCAGCTGTCGCAGGGCCGCATCGCGATCCACACCATCACGGGCGGCTCCGACCAGGAGCAGCGCCGCGACGGCGACTACCTGGACAAGTCGGAGCGCTACGCCCGCAGCGAGGAGTACCTGCAGATCCTCAAGCGCGCGTGGACCGAGACGGAGCCGTTCTCGCACGACGGGCAGTTCTACACGTTCGAGGACTTCGTGCTGTCGTTCCCGAACTACCAGGAGCCGCGCATCCCGATCTACTTCGGTGGGTCGTCCGACGACGCCTACCGCGTCGGGGCTGCCGAGGCCGACGTCTTCGCGACGTTCGCCCAGCCGCTCGACCAGATCGCCGAAGAGATCGAGCGCGTGAAGGCCGCGGCAGCCGCTGCGGGCCGCACCGAGCCGCCGCGCATCAGCGTGTCGTTCCGGCCGATCCTCGGCGCCACCGAGGACCACGCCTGGG
>JAVHXX010000529.1 GCA_031119595.1 Patulibacter sp.
CGCGGCCGGAGCCGCGACGGCGCCCGTCATCACGCCCTCCCAGCTCGACGCGCGCCGCGCGGTCGGCGGCACGTGGTTCCACCCGCCCGTCGCGGGCGAGGCACGCCCGGCCGCGGCGAGCGTCGGCGATGCGCGTGCAGCCGCCGCCGAGTCCTCGGATCCGGCCGGGTCGACCGCCGCCGCGCGCGTCGCCGAGGGCGACGACCCGGTCGACGCCAATGCGCGCCGCGGCGGTCGCGCGCTGCGCCTCCCGCCGGTCGGCCTCGCCGCCGGCGTCGCGCTGCTCCTCCTCGCCGCCGTCTGGAGCTCGGCCCAGTGGATCGCCGACCGTGACGTCCAGTCGGCCGCGCTCATCGGCTACGACCAACCCAAGCGGGCCCTCGACCGCGCGAACGTCGCCGAGTCGCTGATGCCGTTCGGTGAGCAGGGGGAGATGCTCCTCGGTGCGCTCGCCGTGGCCCGCAACGACTTCCCGGCTGCCGCCCTCGCCTACGGCCGCGCCCACGACCGCAACCCGCGCGCGGCACGCCCGAGGATGTGGCTCGGGGTCATGGCCTCCGCGAGCGGCGACCAGGCGCAGGCCCTGCGGTGGCTGCGTGCCGCCCACCGGGTGGCCCCGCGCGATGCGCTCGTGAGCCTTCTGCTGAGCCAGGTTCAGGCCGGCACGCGGGTGTCGCCACGCGGCGTCGCGTCGCAGCTCGTCCAGATCTCCGTGGGCCTGACGAAGGACCCCGACCCGGTGGAGCCCACCACGCCGACCACGCCAGCTGCGACCGTGCCGGCGCCCGGTCAACAGATGCCGTCGTCGCCCACCGAGAACGGCGCTGCACCGGCCCCCGCGGGCGGCTGAACCGCCCGGAAAACTCCGTTTCAGGAGGCGCGACCGCGCTATCCGAGCGGCAGGTGATCATTTTCGGGTCGAGGGATGCCCCATCGCCCGGTACGCTCAGCCGACCCATCCGATGCCGCGCCCCGCCCCCGCGGGTGCCCAGGCCTGACCAGCCGCGGCCATCGACCCGTCTTCCTTGCCCGAACAACGACACCCCGTCTCCGCGAGCCGCCGCGCCACCAGGCGCCGTGAGGCCGCGCACGCGCCGGTCGCCGAACGTCCCGTCGTGCTCCGGGAAACCCGTATCGGGCCGGCGTCCCGCGTGCCGCTGGTGGTCGCCAGCGACATCCTCGCGCTGGTCATCGCGGCCGCCGCGGCCTTCGACCTGGAGATCCCTCCACACGGGATCGAAGGCCTCGCGCCGATCCTCTACCCGTTCGTCGGGATCATCCTGCTCGCGGTACGCCGCGCCTACCGCTGGAGCCCGCGCGACGCCGCCCTCGACCACGTCCTCCCGATCGTCGGCGGCCTCGGTATCGCCACGCTGCTCTCCCTTGCCCTCGCCGACATCGGCCACGGCGACCCGCTCACCAGACCCTGGATCGAGGTGTGGATCCTCGCGAGCATGCTCGTCGTGCTGCAGCGGGCCACGCTCGGCCTGTACCACCGGGCCCGCCTGCTCCGCGGGATCGGCCAGCGTCCCACGCTCATCGTCGGCGCGGGCGCGATCGGTGCCCGCCTGGCCCGCCGCCTCGCCGGCGCCCCCGACTACGGCCTCGCGCCCATCGGGTTCCTCGACGACCGCCCGCTCCCCGAGGACAACGTCGGCGGCCGTCCCGCGCCCGTGCTCGGTGGACTCGCCGACCTCGACCGGGTCGTCCGCGAATACCGCGTCGAGCAGGTCGTGGTCGCGTTCTCGTCCGCCCCGGACCGCGCCGTCGTCGAGCTCGTGCGCCGCTGCGAGGACATGGGCCTCGAGGTCGGTCTCGTGCCGCGTCTCTTCGACCTCTGGAACCACCGCGCCGCCTACGACCCGATCGGTGGCCTGCCGGTCCTCCACCTGCGCGGCACCGACCTGCGCGGCTGGCAGTTCGCGATCAAGTCCGCCCTCGACCGCACCGTCGCCGCGCTCGCGCTGCTCCTGCTGTCGCCCGTCCTGCTCGTCATCGCCTGTCTCGTGCGCGCGTCGAGCGCGGGTCCCGTGCTCTTCCGCCAACGCCGCGTGGGCCTCGACGGCCGCGAGTTCAACCTCCTCAAGTTCCGCTCCATGCGGATCCCCACGCCGGAGGAGCTCGCCGCCTCCGAGGACCGCGGCGGTCTCGCCCCGGGCGGCGTCGAAGGCATCGACCGGCGCACCGGCGTCGGCCGTTTCCTGCGCCGCAGCTCGCTCGACGAACTGCCCCAGCTCTTCAACGTCCTCTGGGGCGAGATGAGCCTCGTCGGGCCCCGCCCCGAGCGCCCCGAGTTCGTCGACCGCTTCCGCCCCCTCCACGACCGCTACGACGAACGCCACCGCGTGAAGTCCGGGATCACCGGCTGGGCCCAGATCCACGGCCTCCGCGGCCGCACGTCGCTCGCCGACCGCATCGAGATGGACAACTTCTACATCGAGCACTTCTCACTGTCGCTCGACCTCCGCATCATCGTCCGCACCCTGGTCGTCGTGTTCCGGTCTGCCGAGTAGCTCCGCCCGCCCGGTACGATTCGTGCCGTGAAGATGAATCCGCTGTGGATCTGGGCCCAGGGCATCATCGTCGTCGGCACCGCCGCCGGGATGATCATCGCCATCGTCAAGCTCGCCTGAGCCGCCCCGCCCGGGCCTGCCGAGGCCCTGCAAGCGAGGCTTCCCACGACGCGCCCGCGCCACGTAGACTGGGCTCCGTGAGCGACTTCTTCAAGACCATCGTCGTCGGCACCGACGGGTCCGGCACCGCCACCGAGGCCGTCCGCAGGGCCACCGAACTCGCCGCCGCCGTCGGCGCGAAACTCGAGCTCGTCAGCGCCTACGAACCCGTCTCCGGCACCCGCCTGCGCCAAGAGGCCAAGCAGGCCCCCGGCGACGTCCAGTGGATGGTCAACCCCCGCGAAGACGTCGACGCCACCCTCGACAACACCGCCCGCGAGATCCGCGACAAGGGCGTCGACGTCACCATCTGGGCCCGCCAGGGCGACCCCGCCGACGCCATCCTCGACGTCGCCGAAGAGCAGGACGCCGACCTCATCGTCGTCGGCAACCGCGGCATGACCGGCGCCAAGCGCTTCCTGCTCGGCTCCGTCCCGAACAAGATCTCCCATCACGCTCCCTGCTCCGTGATGATCATCCGCACGACGTAGTGGCGGGCCGGCCCTGGGGGCCGGCGAGCATGGTGAGCTGAGCGGATCTCGCTTGCATCTTCCGTCCGCGTGCAACTGGCCCGGCC
>JAVHXX010000530.1 GCA_031119595.1 Patulibacter sp.
CGGCGCAGCAAGCCGATCCTCGCGCCATGAATGCTCTCCTCATCGGGTACGCCCGCGTCTCAACCTACGAACAAGACCTCACCGCCCAGCGCGTCGCGCTTGAACGGCTTGGAGTCCTTCCGACCAACATCCACACCGACCACGGCCTAACCGGCACAAATCGTTCACGACCCGGTCTCCGCGAAGCGCTCGCTTCCTGCCGTGACGGCGACACCCTGGTGATCGCGAAGCTGGACCGATTAGCCAGGAGCCTCCGCGACGCGAAGGACATCGTCGACGAACTCACCGCAAAGAACGTCAAGCTCAACATCGGGGGCTCAGTCCACGATCCCAACGACCCCGTGGGCCGGCTGCTGTTCAACGTCCTCGCGATGGTGGCCGAGTTCGAATCAGACCTTATCCGAGCCCGAACCCGCGAGGGGATGCAGATCGCCAAGGCCAAGGGGCAACTGCGCGGCCGACAGCCCAAGCTCAGCGCCGCGCAGCAACGACATCTCCTCGAGGTACACGAAGCCGGCACGCACTCGGTCGCCGAGCTCGCCGAACTGTTCGGCATCGGACGAGCAACCGTCTACCGCTGCATCGACCGCCAAGCGCATCCCGACCGCTGACCAGGCCAATCCGCTCTCGGGCGAACGCGTCCGAGAGTGGATCGGCCATCGGGAATCGCGCTCACCCCTCGTCGGCGCGCTCCGCTCGAAGGGTTCGCCTCCCTGCGATCCGCTGGAGGAGTTTCCGCAAGAAGACGAGCTCGATCGCCACCATCACCGCCAGGCCGAACAGAGCGAAAGCGATGCGTGCTGGACTGAAGCCGCCGCTGAGCACGATCACCGGCAAGCCGACGAGCAACGCGGCCCCCGCAATGACGTTCCACCATGATGCGAGGAGCCCCGCGGGAGCGCGGTTCGTGAGTTCCGGGCGGTCTGTCGGATCGGTGCGATCCCACCAGGACGTCATGCGGGTACGGTACCCCGCCATCACAAGTACGCAGAACCCCAACCGCCGGTAGAAGACCAAGCGGATACTCATGCGGGATCTCCCCGTACCTGCCCGATAGCCGGTCGTTCCGCGCACGTACGGATACCTGAAGGTCGCCGTGACTCCTACCACCCTGGTCCGAGGCGGACGCTGTCTCACTTACGTGGTCCGCGAACTGTCTCACTTCACTCACGCCATACGGACGCCTCCCGACGCACGAAGAACGATCCGACCCCTAGCCAGCGTGGTCCGTCCGTACTGCCAATATCGTGTTCACGTCCGTATTTCAGACACGTTGGGTGGCAGTCGGACAAGTGAGCTGACGGACGACAGCGACACTGCTCTACTGCGGCATGTCAACGAACCGCGAGAACATCCCGTGGAATGCCACCGTGATGGTGTCCGTCGGCCCGTTGCGGTGCTTCGCCACGATGAGGTCCGCCTCACCCTGACGCGGGTTGTCCTTCTCGTACGCCGACTCGCGGTGCAGCAGGATGACCATGTCGGCGTCCTGCTCGATCGAGCCGGATTCGCGGAGGTCGGAGATCTGCGGCTTCTTGTCGGCACGCTGCTCGGGACCACGGTTCAGCTGCGACAGGGCCACGACGGGGACCTGGAGCTCCTTCGCCATGAGCTTCAGCGCACGCGAGAACTCGGAGACCTCTTGCTGGCGCGACTCGACCTTCTTGCCGGAGGTCATGAGCTGCAGGTAGTCGATGACCACGAGCTTGAGGTTGTGCTGCTGCTTGAGCCGGCGGCACTTCGCGCGGATCTCGACGAGGGTCATGTTGGGGGAGTCGTCGATGTAGAACGGGGCGTCGTTGATGCGCCCACGGGTCTGCGCGATGGTGGTCCAGTCGCGGGAGTCGACGGTGCCCTTGCGCATGTGCTGCAGCGGCACGCTGGTCTCGGCGGAGAGCAGACGCATCGCGATCTCGGCGCGACCCATCTCGAGCGAGAAGAACGCGGCGGTCTGGTCGTGCTTGACGGCTGCTGCGCGGCAGAGGTCGAGCGCGAGCGTGGACTTCCCGAGCGCAGGTCGGGCGGCGATGATGATGAGCTGCCCCGGGTGGAAGCCGTTCGTCAGGCCGTCGAGCTGGGCGAACCCGGTCGGGACGCCGGTCATCTGCCCGTCGCGACCCTTGGCGGCTTCGATCTCGTCGATGGCGGCACCGATGGCGTCGGTGAGTGGCACGTAGTCCTCGGTCTGGACGCCGCCGGCGACGTTGTAGACCTCGGCCTGGGCGCTGTTGACGAGGTCGGTGACCTCGCCTTCGGACGCGTAGCCCATCTGGACGATCCGGGTGCCCGCGTCGACGAGGCGACGGAGCACGGCCTTCTCGGCGACGATGCCGGCGTAGTACCCGGCGTTCGCGGCGGTGGGCACCATGCTCGTCACGCTGTGCAGGTACTCGGCGCCGCCGGCACGGGAGAGCAGACCCGTCTTGGTCAGTTCGTCGGTGACGGCGATGACGTCGGTGGGCTCGCCGTGCGAGTAGAGCGAGAGGATCGCGTCGAAGATGACCTCGTGCTTCGGGATGTAGAAGTCCACGCCACGGGCGGTCTCGATGACGTCCGCGACGGCGTCCTTCGACAGGAGCATCCCGCCGATGGTCGACTGCTCGGCGAGCATGTCGTGCGGCGGTGTGCGCTCCATGCCACCGCGCTCCGCGAAGTCCTGCGGGGCGGGCTCGAGATGCGCGATCGACACACTTGCTCCTCTTGGTCGGACGGCGGTCCACGGTCGGACCGACCGAGCCAGTTCTACCTCGGGCGACCGACATCGCCGAGTCGCTGGGCCAAGCTACGGGGACAGAGTTATCCCCAGCAAACGCCCCTGTGGATAACTCTGTGGAGAGTCTGCGGAACACGCCGGGGTGCTGTGTGGACAACTGTGGATGAGGATGTGGACAAGTGGTGTGGGGAACACACTTTCGACCGACTGACCTGGGGTTTTCCGTTCCACACCATGTGTGGAGAAGTGGGGTTCAAGTACGCATTGAAGGTTGACAATTTCGACGTTTCGCCTGTGTAAAAACAGTTGACAAACCGAAACCTGAGGACACCTCTCCCAAGCGTCTCCCAGCAAGCGCGCCCCCGCCTGAGAGGTAACCGGTCAGCGCGGGACGACCCGCGCCTCCAGGCCATCTGACGTGACACCGGACGGTCGGTGAGACGCCGTACGCAGCCCGAGACACCGCCGGATCCTGCGGTGTTTCGAACACCCAGCGGCGTCTCGTCACAGCAGCGGCGTCTCGCCGCCG
>JAVHXX010000531.1 GCA_031119595.1 Patulibacter sp.
GCCCGGAGGTCGGTCGATGATCTCCGCCGCCGTGCTCGCCGCGTCGTCGTCGAGCGACCACACCATCCTCCAGAACATCGGCGAGGTCGTCCTCGTCGGCAGCCTGGCGGGCGTCGGGATCGCGATCGCGTTCTCCCTCATGATCCGCGGCTTCCTGGTCGCCGGCACCGCCCGCCGCGAGGGACGCTCCGGCGTCTGGGCCGCCAACGCCGCGATGGGCGCGATCTTCGCCGTGGTCTGCGTCGCCGCCGTGGTCGGCGCGATCGCCGTGATGCTCCAACACTGAGCCGCGGCAACGCGAGCCGCGCTGCGACTCGGCCGCCACCAGGCGGTCGATTCCACCCACCTGTCGGGCGAAATGCACCGCCTGATCCGCCACGCGGCCCGAGCCGCCACCAGCCGGTCGATTCCACCCACCTGTCGGGCGAAATGCACTGCCTGATCCGCAGCGCGGCCCGAGCCCGCCGTCACCCCCGGCGCCCCGAATCCGTCGGTTCTCCGCCACCCCTCTGGCGGCCCACTCCCCCGAATCCGCGCCCGGACCCGGCCAGGATCGGGGGCATGCCGATCACCCGCACCATCCCCGTCCCGAGGGGCGCCGCGATGGCGCTCACCACCACGGCCCTGTTCGCGGCCGCCGCCGCTCCGCACGCGGCGCTCGCCGCCGACTGGACCCCGTCCACCGCGGCGCCGACACCCGGCAGCAACGCCCAGCTCACGACCGGCGTCAACACGGCCTACCAGGACGGCGGCACGGCCACGCAGACCTTCATCGACGTCACCCTCGGCCCGCCGCCGAGCACCGTCGCGCACATCGGGACCCGCACCCCGGGCGGCGCGTTCGCCGAACAGCTCACCATCCCCTCGACGCAGACCGCGCTGCCCTCCGACGCCGCCCTGGCCGTCGCCCCGAACGGCGCCGCCGTCGTCGCCCTCACCGAGCTGCAGAGCACCAACCCGGCCACCGCGGCCGACAAGTACGTCGCGTACTACCGGCCCGCGGGCAGCACCACGTGGGAGGGCCCGACCACCATCGCCGCCGACGCGCAGAAGGCGTCGGCGGCACCAACCGTCGCGGTCGCGATCTCGGCGGACGGCACGGCGGCCGTCGGCGTGACCCATCCCGAACCGAACGACACCCCGAGCGAGCCGGCGCCGGGCGAGAGTGATCAGCAGCTCGACGTCGCCATCCACGCCGCCGGCGGGGCCGGCTTCGCTCCCGCGACCCGCCTGAGCCAGCCGAACCGGTCCGTCGGCGCACCCCACCTCGCCTTCGACGCCCACGGCAACCTCACGGCCGCGTTCGGTGTGCGCACGAGCGAGGGCGCGAGCGCGTCCGAGAGCGATGACCAGTGGTATCTCGGCGTACGGCGCCGCTCTGCGTCGACGGGCTCGTTCAGCTCCGTCGAGGACGTCTCCGGCTCGAGCAACAAGGCATCGACCTCCGACGGTGCCCTGGGCGTCAACGATCGCGGCGACGCCGTCCTCTCCTTCCAGACCGTGGCGACGAACCCGACCGACCTGGCGGTCTGGTCGGTCACGCGGTCCGGGCCGAACGGCTCGTGGACCGCTCCGCAGCGCCTCACGCCCGGCGACGGTCTCCCGCAATTCGCCGCCGTCTCCCCGAACGGCACCGCGTATGCGTCGTTCACGCTGCTCGGCTCGAGCTCCGCGGGCGACTGCCCCGCGATCTCGCGTGGCGCGGTCGGCGCACCGATGAGCGCGGGCCGCTGCGTCGGCCCGGTCGGCCTCGACTCGTACAGCAGCAAGATCGCGTTCTCCGGCGACGACGCCGTCTACGGCTTCGCCGCGTTCACCCCCGGCAACCAGAACGACGGCTCGATGCTCGCCGGCCGCTGGGGCGACACCGCGCCGCTGCCCGACGTCGCCCACGACACCGACGTCCCCGGCCAGCTCTTCGGCCTCGGTGCCGTCACCGCCGACGGCACCGGCAACGTGCTCATCGACTGGACCGGCGCGACCTCCGGCCACCGCTGGACCCAGTACGACGCGACCGCACCGACCATCGCCGACCTGACCGTCCCGGCGACCACGATGGCGGGCACCGCGATCGGCGTCTCCGCCACGGCGACCGACCGCTGGTCGGCGCTCGGCGCCCACGAGCCGACCTGGGACTTCGGCGACGGCACCGCGCCCGTCACCGGCCCCGCCGCCACCCACGTCTATGCCGCCGCCGGCACCTACACCGTGACCTTCCACGCCGCGGATGCCGCCGGCAACGTCGCCACCCGGACCGCCGCCGTGCAGGTCGCCGCAGCGGCCGGCGGCCCGGCGCCCACGCCGACGGACACCCTCGCCCCGACCGTCTCGCTCACGCTGCCGTCGAAGAAGAAGCTCCACCTGCCGTCGGCGTACCGCACGCTCCACGGCATCGTCGCCGACGGCGGCCTGTCGAGCGGCGTCGCCTCGGTCGAGATCGTCGTCGAGCGCAAGATCGGCAAGACCTACCAGGCGCTCGTCGGCAAGCACTTCAAGGCGTTCAAGACGAAGGCGAAGGCCGAGGCCGCGTTCACGAAGGCGCTCGTCGCCGACCACGCGTGGACCGCGAAGCTCCCGAAGCTGAAGCCCGGCACCTACACCGTGCTCGTGCGCGCCACCGACCACGCGGGCAACGTGTCGAAGGTCGGCCGGACCACCCTGAAGCTCCGGTAGCCCGTAGCCTCGGGGCATGGCCCTCGACGTCGATCAGCACGAGCCGTCGCCGCTGCCGCGCGCGAACATCGTCTTCTACTACGACTTCGCCAGCCCCGAGAGTTACCTCGCGCTGGAGCGGCTCGCGAAGACGATCGCGGCGTTCGCGCCCGAGCTCGTGCCGGTCCGCGCCGACGAGCTCGACCCGCTGCCCCAGCCCGACCCGGACGCCCGCATGGCCGCGATCGAGGCGGTCGCCCACGCCGACGACAGCGACGTCCTCCCGGTCGTCTGGCCCGCCGACTTCCCCGACCTGCGCACCGACGACGCCATCACCGTCGCCACGTACGCGAAGTCGATCGGGAAGGTCGCGGTGTTCTCGCTGTCGCTGTTCCGGCAGATCTACGCCGCGGGCAACGACCCGGCCGACCGCTCCACGCTCTACCTGGCCGCCGCCGCCTCGGAGATCCATCCGCGCGCCGTCGACCAGGCCCTCACGCGCGAGCGCGTCTCCGCCGACGCCGACACCGCCACGGAGGCCGCCCGGGCGGCGGGCGTCACGAGCGTGCCGGCACTGCGCATCGG
>JAVHXX010000030.1:0-16889 GCA_031119595.1 Patulibacter sp.
GCCCTCCCGGGGAGCACCCCGCCCCGACCAAATCGACACTTGCACCCAAGTCAAACCCGGGCCGAAGGCCCAACCCAAAAGCAGGCCGAAGGCCGACCCGAAAAAAGCCGCCCCGACCAGCCGCCGGCCAGGCCCCCACGAAGTGTGATCTTGGCCTGAATCCCCCCTCCTCCGGTCCAGGCCCCATACAGCCCACCCAGCACCATGCCGATGGTTCGACCAGTTATTCGGCTCGGCGCACGGACGCGCCGTCCCCCATCACGGACCTCCTCCCAGATGCACCTCACCTCCTCCGTTCGCGCCCTGGTCGCGATCGTCGCCATCACGGGCGTCACCGGCACGGCTGCCACGACCGCCTCGGCGTCCTCCTCCAAGTCGCATGCGAAGCACGCGAAGGCTGCGAAGGCCCTCAAGAAGAAGTCGAAGCTCCGCGCTGACCTCGTCGCGCGTGGCCTGAACCTCGACTTCTCCGACGACGGGTTCGACGTCACGGCGAGTGTCGCGAACACCGGCAAGGGCCTCGCGAAGCGCAGCGACGTCGTGATCGCGTTGTCGCAGGACACGACGCTCGACGAGAACGACGAGGTGCTCGACGAGTACAGCCTCGGCTCGATCGCGGCCGGCGTGACGCGTTCGTTCGAGACCGACGTCGAGATGCCCGACGACGATGACTTCGACGGCACCGCCTACCTGCTCGTCTGCGCGGACGGCAACCAGGAGGTCAAGGAGTCGAGCGAGTCCAACAACTGCGTCTCGCAGGAGGTCGACACGACCGCCTCCGACGACTCGGGCGCCAGCTCCGACGATTCCGGCGACGACGACTCCGCGGACGACGACTCCGACAGCGGCGCCGTCGTCCTTACCGACGGCCAGTAGGCCGCCACCCACCCATCGGCTCCCCCTTCGCGGCACGACCCGCGAATCGCACGCCCCGCTCGGTCCCAGAGAGACCCGGGCGGGGCGTCGCTCGTTTCAGGCGGCGGCGCACGCCGCCGCCGCCCGCGGCGTTCAGCCGAACGTGAGCATCTGCGACGGCAGCCCGCGCACGCCGTCTCGTGCGAACGCGACCCAGGCGCCGCGGATCTCCGCGGCCAGTGCATCCGGGACGGTCTCGCCGGCGAGCAGCGGGGCGCCGGCCCACGCGTCGCCGAAGAGCGCGGGGAGCTCGATGCAGTGGCAGGCGCCGAGCTCGCTGCCGCGCGGCGCCCACGAGAACCGATAGGTCGCGACGGTGCCGCCGGCCTCACGCCAGCGGGCGACGACGCGGTCGATGCCGAAGATCTGCTCGGTCAGCCGGCGCACGATCGCGGCACGGATCCGGTGCCCGATGGGTCCGAGACGCCCGAGGCGCGCGCCGCGCGGGTCGAGGGCGACGAACGGCGACGCGTCCTGGGCGGCGTTGCCGATGAGCAGGTCGACGTCCTTCGCGATCCGCCCGAACGAGCCCGGCTCGGCCGAGAACGGTGGCAGGCCGGCGATCGGCGCGAAGGGCAGTCCGGACAGGTTCCCGAACGTCGCCGCCGCCTGGACCGCCGCGAGCTGGGCGTCGAGGACATCGCGGGTCGTCGGGTCGACCGCACCCGAGAGCCGCTCGCCGACCACCGCGCGCATCGCGCGGGTCATCGGGCCGCGCCCCTCGCGGAGTCCGAGCGGCGCGCTCTGCACGATCCCGCGGCGGAAGAGCCCGGGGCCGTCGTCGGTCGCGAGCAGCGCGAGGACCGCATCGCCGCCGGCCGACTGCCCGAACGCGGTCACGTTGAGCGGGTCGCCGCCGAACGCGACGATGTTCGAGGCCACCCAGCGGAGCGCCTCGAGCTGGTCGAGCAACCCGAGGTTGTCCACGCCGCCGCCCTCCGGCGGCAGGTAGCCGAAGATCCCGATCCGCGAGGTCACGCTGACCACCACGACGCCTTCACGGGCGAGGGCGTCGCCGTCGTACTTCGGGGCCTCACCGCCACCCGTGACATACGCGCCGCCGTGCAGCCACACCATCACCGGCAAGCCCTCGGCGTCCTCGGGCGCGACCACCGACAGCACGAGGCAGTCCTCCGACTGCTCGAGCACGGAGGCGATCGGGCCGAGCACGCTCTCCAGACCGGCCGGGTTCTGCGGGCACGCGGGGCCGCGGCGGGTCGCGTCGCGCGGTTCGTCCGGGGTGAGCACCGGTTCGGGCGCCCCGAACCGCTCCGCCGTCGCGTAGGGCACGCCGCGCGCGTGCACGAGTCCGTCGGCGCGGACGACGTCGAGGAGGCCTGAGGTCGTGGCGATCGCCACCGTCTGGGAGGACACCGCGTCGAACGCCCTAGAGCGTGGAGGTCTCGTAGGTCTGGCCCGCGGCCACGAGCCGGTCCTTGAGCAGGCTGCCCATGGCGGTCGCCGGGGTGAGCACGCCGGCGACGTCCGGAAGCTCGGCTTGGTCGAGCGCGAGGCAGAGCCCCGCCTCGCCGAGCATCACGGCCGTGGCCTTGTAGCCGGGGTCACCGGAGGCCTTCACCCGGCAGCGGATCGTCTTGCCACCGGAGGTCTTCGCGGTGATGTCGGCCTTGAAGAAGCCCTTGTCGCGGGAGGCCTCGCTCGGGCCCTCACCGGGCTTGGGCAGCACGCGGTCGAGGAGCTTCGCGGTGGGCCCGAAGGCGAGGCCTGCGAAGAGGCCGCCGAGCACGCCGGTCACCACGCCCGAGGTGATCGCGCCCTTCGGGCCACTCCCGCCGCGCATGTACTCCTGGTACTTGAAGCCGCGGCCGTAGGCGTAGCCCGAGAGGGCGTTCGAGCGGCGCACCACGCGCGTGTTGCAGGCCGCCATCACGAACGGCGCGAGCCACTCGCCGGTGTCGGGGTTGCGCGACACGCCGGTCACGTCCCGCTGGCGGCCGAGGTCCGGCTCGGCGGAGCGGTCCGGGGTGAGCGAGTACGGGCTCGCGATCGTCTTGATCACCGAACGGTCGGCCTTGACCTCCGCGAGCTGCGTCCGCATCGAGTCGATCGTGCCGCCGCTCACGCCGCCGCCCATCGACATCACGAGCTTCGTGTCCTCGAGGTCGCCCGCGCCGATCTCCTTCGCGTAGGCGGCGAGGGTGTGCACACCGATGTCCGACGGGATCGAGTCGAAGCCGCAGGTGTGCACGATCTTCGCGCCGGTCGCCTTGGCGCGGTCGTCGGCGAGGTCGATGGCGCGGCGCATGAACAGCACCTCGCCGGTGAGGTCGGCGTAGTGCGTGCCGGCGTCGGCGCAGGCCTCCACGAGCGGCAGGCCGTACTTCGCGTACGGGCCCACGGTGGTCACGACCACGCGCGTGTCGGCGGCGAGCGCCTTGATCGACTCGGTGTCGAAGCTGTCGGCCTCGAGCAGGGTCCAGTCCGAGGCGGCGGCCGGAAGCGAGGCACGGACCGCCTCGAGCTTGCTCTTCGACCGGCCCGCGAGCGCGATGCGCGTGCCGTTCGGCGCGTGCTCGGCGAGGTAGCCGGCCGTCAGCTTGCCGACGAAGCCGGTGGCTCCGAAGAGCACCAGGTCGTACTGCCGTGAGGAGGTGTCCTGCATGCGGCCAGCCTAGTCCGGCCGGGATACCCGATGGGTGCGCCGCGCGGGACGAACGCGCCCGGCGTGCGGGCCCGGCGGCCGGTCAGTCGCGGGGGTCGACCCCGCCGGCGCCGGGGAGCGCGAACACGATCCCGGCGATCTTGCGGGGTTTGCCCTTGTCGTCGAACTCGACGCGGCCCCGGGAACCGATCCACTGCGGCCGCGGCCCGCTGCCAAGCAACCGGTAGGTGACCGAGAAGTCCGGGGTGGCGGGGTTGAACGAGCGCGCCATCTCCTGCTGCCACTCGGCGCGATCGTCGGGATGGACCATCTCCGACCAGCCCTCGATGCCGGTCCGCGGGAGATAGTCCTGCGGGAGCTGGATCAGCTCGGAGAGGAACGGGTCGCTCGTGAACCGGCGCGACTCGAGGTCGTAGGCGAAGCGGGCCATCGACCCGGCGACGAGCGCCGCACTGAGCTGCGCCTCGCGCTCGGCGAGCGACGCGCGGAGTTCGTGGGCGTCGTGGATGTCCGCGGCGGTGCCGTACCAGCGCGTGACCTGCTCCTCGTGGCCGAGCACCGGCACGACCCGCAGATCGAACCACCGGTACTCACCGTCGTAGCGGCGCACGCGGTATTCGCAGGTCGCGGGGCTGCCGTCGGCGATGGCGGCCATCCACACGTCGGCGAACTTCGGCCGGTCCTCGGGGTGGAGGGCGTCGAGCCAGCTCCAGCCGTGGTGCTGCCCCGGTGCCGCGCCGGTGTAGTCGAGCCAACGACGGTTGAGGTAGTCGCAGCTGCCGGTGGCGTCGGTGCTCCAGGCCATCACGGGCAGCGACTCGGCGAAGTCGTGGAATCGACGCTCGCTCTCACGCAGCGCGAGCTCCACCTGGATGCGCTCGGTCGTGTCCTCGGCCTCGACGATGAAGTACTCGAGGTGGTGCTCGTCGGTGAAGACGGGCGTGACGACGGCGTCCGCGGAGCGGGTTTCCCCGCGCGGGCCCGTGAAGACGTCCTCGTAGGCGACGGCGTCGCGGAGTTCGGCGGCCTCGGCGAGGCGGGCGTTCCAGGTCGGCAGCCAGTTCGGGTCCGAGCGGAAGTTGGGCGTGGAGGCCAGGTGCAGGCCGATGAACTCGCTGCGAGCGAGGCCGCGCCGCTCGGGCGCGCCGTTGACCTCGAGCACGATCCCCGACGGATCGAGCACAGCCATGAACTGGAATCGCTGGTCGAAGACGCGCCGGAACAGGACCGCGGGGTCGAGGGCGCCGGATCGTTGGGACTGGTTCATCGGGGCGATTTACCTGCTCTCAGGCAGGTCCGAAGCACGCTATCGCGGTCGGACCCACTTCTGGGGGAGGTGTCCCCCCATCTGCAAGCATCGGCCACGATGTGGCCAACTGTCATTACCCTGGCCATATGACGGGCCGGCTCGATGAGTATCGGCGCAAGCGTTCCTTCGACGCCACGCCCGAACCCGACGGCCCGCAGGCGTCCGAGGCCGCTCCGGCCCTGCGATTCGTGGTCCACGAGCACCACGCCACGCGCCTGCACTGGGACCTGCGTCTGGAGCACGACGGCGTGCTCGCATCCTGGGCCGTCCCGAACGGCATCCCGCAGGATCCGAAGCAGAACCGCAAGGCGATCCACGTCGAGGACCATCCCATCGAGTACCTCGAGTTCGCGGGGACGATCCCCGAGGGCAACTACGGCGCGGGGACGATCTCGGTGTGGGACCGCGGCACGTTCACCGTGGAGAAGTGGCGCGAGGACGAGGTCATGGTCGTCTTCACCGGCGACCGGCTCCGCGGCAAGTACGTGCTGTTCCAGGCGGGCAAGTCCGACAAGGACTGGCTCATGCACCGGATGGACCCGCCGCTCGACCCGGAAGCCGATCCGATCCCGGACCGCATCGAGGCGATGCTCGCGGTGCCGGCGCCGCTACCGGCCCGCGAGGATGAGTGGGCGTTCGAGGTGAAATGGGACGGCGTCCGCGCGATCGTGCGCAGCGAGCCCGGACGGTTCCACGTGTTCAGCCGCAGCGGCCGTGAGATCACGAAGTCGTACCCCGAGCTGTACCACCTGAACCGCGCGCTCAGCTCGCACTCGGCGGTCCTCGACGGCGAGCTCATCGCCTTCGACGACGAGGGCCGTCAGAGCTTCCAGGCGGTGCAACAGCGGATCCACGTGACGAGTCCGACGCAGATCAAGCGCCTGGCGGCCGAGGTCCCCGCGACGCTCATGCTCTTCGACCTGCTCTGGCTCGACGGGCACTCCCTCCTCGACCTCACGTACGAGCAGCGTCGCGCACTCCTCGACGACCTCGGCCTCGACGGCGGCGCGCACTGGCAGGTCCCGGCGTACCACGTGGGTGCCGGCACGGCGCTCTCGGACGCCACCCGCGAACAGGGCCTCGAGGGCGTGATCGCGAAGCGGCTCGGATCGGTGTACGAGCCGGGCGTCCGCGCAGCCGCGTGGCGCAAGATCAAGCACCGGCGCCGCCAGGAGGTCGTGATCGGCGGCTTCACGCCGGGCCGGGGCGGGCGCGAGAAGAGCTTCGGCGCCCTGCAGGTCGGCGTGTACGACGACGCCGGCGTGTTGCACTACGCCGGCGGCGTGGGGTCCGGATTCACCGACGATGCCCTCGGCAGCATCCGTGAGCGACTCTCCGCGTACGAGCAGGAGGCGTCGCCGTTCGCCGATGACCGCGACCCACCGAAGGGGACCGTCTTCGTGCGACCGGAGGTGGTCTGCGAGGTCGAATTCGCCGAGTGGAGCCGTGATGGCAGCCTCCGCCACGCCGTGTTCATGGGGATCCGCGAAGACGCCGACGCGGCGGCGGTCCGGCGCGAGGGGACGGCCACCTCGGACGACAAACCTAACCCTCGACTCGACGCTGAGGCTGACGACGCCGTCGCGGCGTCGACCGCGGTCGACGTGCCCGAGGCCCCACGCACCAAATCCCCTGCAAAAGATGTGGTTCCGTCGATCGACGGCGCGTCGGTCGAGGTCGGTGGGCACGAGGTCAAACTCACGAACCTCGACAAGGTCCTCTATCCCGCGACGGGCACCTCGAAACGCGAGGTGATCGCGTACTACGCGGCGATCGCCCCGGTCCTCCTCCCCCACCTCGCCGATCGCCCGGTGACGCTCAAGCGCTATCCGAACGGCGTCGACGACACGTCCTTCTTCGAGAAGCACGCGAACCGGCACCGCCCGACCTGGGTGCAGACCGTGACGATGCCCGCGGGGTCGTCCGACATCGACTTCATCCACGCCGCAGACGAGGCCACCCTCGTCTGGCTCGGCAACCAGGCCGCACTCGAGTTGCACCCGTCGCTCTCGAGGGCGCCACACCCCGACACCCCGACCGCGCTCGTGTTCGACCTCGACCCGGGCGAACCCGCGACGATCGTCGAGTGTTGCCGCGTGGCCGTCGAGATCCGCGATCTCCTGACCCAGCTCGACCTGGCGTGCTGGGCGAAAACATCCGGCAGCAAAGGGCTCCAGGTCTACGCTCCGCTCAACGTGGACGTGACCTATGAGGAGACCAAGCCGTTCGCCCAGGCAGTTGCGTCGCTGCTCGAGCAGCGCGATCCTGACCTGGTGGTCTCCCGCATGCAGAAGGCGCTCCGGCCGGGCAAGGTGCTCATCGACTGGAGCCAGAACGACGCCCACAAGACGACGGTGTCGGTCTATTCGCTGCGCGCCCGCGAGCTGCCGACGGTCTCGACGCCGGTGACCTGGGACGAGGTCGCGGCCTGCGCCGACGGCGACGACCCCGCCACGCTGCGGTTCACGAAGGACGACGTCCTGGCCCGCGTGGCCGAGCACGGTGACCTCTTCGCCCCGGTGCTCACGCTCGAGCAGACCATCCCGGCTCTCGGCCAGGGCTGACCCATGGCGGCGCGGTCGATCTGGAACGGGACCCTCACCTTCGGGACCGTCGCGATCCCGGTGAAGCTGTTCTCGGCGACCGAGAACCGCTCGATCTCCTTCAAGGAGGTGCGCGAGGCCGACGGGTCCCGGATCTCCCACAAGCGCGTCGGCGCGGAGACCGGCGAGGAGGTCGCCTACTCCGACATCGACAAGGGCTACGACACCGGCAACGGCGTCGTCGTGCTCACGAAGGACGAGATCGCCGCCGCCGACGGCACCCGCCCGAAGATCGTCGAGATCGAGTCGTTCGTGAAGGGCGACGAGATCGATCCCGTCTTCTACGACAAGGCCTACCACCTGGGAGCGAACAAGGGCGGCGAGCGGGCCTACCGCGTGCTGCTCGCCGCGCTCGAGGAATCCGGGCGGGTCGGCATCGGCCGGTTCGTGCTGCGGTCGCGTGAGCAGATGGTGGCGCTGCGGCCGATCCAGGGCGCGCTCGGCCTGCAGACGATGCGCTTCGCCGACGAACTCGTCGACCCGGACAGCCTCGAGATGCCCAAGCTCAGCAAGCGACCGGGCGAGAAGGAGGTCGCGATGGCGGGCAAGCTCGTCGAGATGCTCGAGGCACCGTGGGAGCCCGAGGAGCACGCCGACTCCTACCGCGACGCCGTCATGGACCTCATCAAGGCGAAGGCCGAGGGCAAGGAGATCAAGGCCGCGCCCAAGAAGAAGGATTCCGGTGACGACCTCATGGCCGCACTCGAGGCGTCGCTCGCCGCCGTGCGCGAGGCCGACGGCGCGGGCGCGTCGAAGACGAAGGGCGGCGGGACCGAGGTCGCGGACGACGCGCCGAAGGCCGGGACCGCCAAGGCCAAGGACGCGCCGAAGCGCGACGACGACGCGAGCAACACGGACGACGAGAAGCCCGCGGCCAAGAAGGCGACGCCGAAGCGCGCCCCCACGAAGAAGCCCGGCCCGCCGGCCGCGCGGAAGAAGGCGAGCAGCTGATGCCCCCACGTTCGATGTGGACCGGGTCGCTGAGCTTCGGGCTCGTGAACGTGCCGGTGATGGTCGTGAGCGCCACCCGCGACATGGACGTGCACTTCCACCAGGTGCGCCGCGGCGACGAGGACGGCGGCTCGGCCGAGCGCATCGAGATGAAGCGTGTGGCCGAGGACGGCAAGCAGGTGCCGTGGTCGAAGATCGGCAAGGGCTGGGAGCTCGAGGACGGCACCATGCTCGTGCTCACCCAGAAGGACCTCGACGCCGCCGCACCCGAGAAGACCCGCACGATCGACATCGAGCAGTTCGTCCCGCTCGCCGACATCGACCCGATCTCCTTCGACCACCCGTACTGGCTCATCCCGGCCGGTGAGGGCGAGGGCGCGGCGCGCGCCTACACGCTCCTGCTCGACGTGATGAAGCAGGCCGGCACCGTCGGCATCGGTCGGATCGTGATGCGCAACAAGGAGCAGCTCGTGGCGCTCCGCGAACGCGACGGCCTCCTCTCGCTGACCACGATGAAGTTCGCCGAGGACATCCGCGACCCGCACGACACCGGCGCCATCCCCGGCGGCGAGGCGACCGAACCGGAGCAGCGTGAGATCGAGGACGCCGTCGCGCTCATCGAGGAGATGACCGACGACTGGAAGCCCGACACCTACGAGGACACGCATCGCGCGCGCCTGCTCGGCCTGATCGAGCAGAAGCGCAAGCAGGGCACGGTCGACCTGCCGGAACTCGAGCCCGAACCCAAGCCGCAGAAGGCCCCGGCCGACCTCATGGCCGCCCTCGAGGAGTCGCTCGCGAAGGCCCGCGGCAACAAGAAGCCGCGGGCGAAGACCGCGGCGGCCAAGGACAAGGCGAAGGCCGAGGCCTGAGCGCCCGGCGCGACGCCTAGCCCGAGCTGGCCTCGCCGTAGACCTGGGTCCAGTCCTGTGCGGCGAGGGCGTCCGCCGGGATGCGGAACTGGATCGCGCCGCCATCCTGGAACTCGACCGACGCCAGGTGCAGCAGCAGCACCGTGCCGGGGTCGGTGGGATGGCCCTGCACGCCGGTGACGGCACCGAGCACCCAGTCGTCACCCTCTTGCCGCGCGCGGAGTCCGCCGGCGATCTCGTCGTAGGCCGTCGCGTGGGCGGGCGCGAGATCGAACATCTCACCGGCACCGTAGGCGTCGTCGAGGGTGAGCTGTTCGACGGCGACGAACCGGAGCTCGGGCACCGGCAGGCGCCCCCGCAGACCGGGAGGGTCGGCCGCGACCGGCTCCGTGCCGGGCGGGACCCAGAACATCCGCACCTCGCTGCCCGGGACGTTTCGGGCGGGGCTGCCGTCGAACTCGCCCTGCGCCCATTCCTCGGGCGTGGGTTGGGGTTCGTTCCAGCGGGCGGGGTCGTACCCCGTCGGATCGTCGATGTCCGCGAAGAACAGCATCCAGCCGGCCCGCGGCAGGGGCGGCGCCCCGTCGATGGTGGGCTGCAGGCGCGTGAGGTCGAGCGCGGCGAGGAACGCGAGTGCCCGGCCCGCGGTCGTGTGGGGCCAGACCTCACCGGGCGGGAGCACTCCGCGCCCGTGGACGATCGCCGCCGGGGGCTCGCCGGCTCGCGCCTCGACCAACCGCAGCGCGGGCTCGGCATGGTCGCGGACCAGGGCGTCTGCGTCGGGCAGCCCGCGGGCGGCCAGCGTGCGGGCGAGCGCCGCGCGATCGCGGCGCGCGTCGACCGTCGGCGCGGCGGCGTCCGCATCGACGCGGGACGTGAGCGAGGCACGGAACGTCTCCACCGGCGCGGGGCCGAGCACGCGCCGCGCACGGGCTTCGCCCTCCTCCCAGCCGTAGGTCTTGCCCGCCCCACCGAGCATCAGGAAGTTCTCGACGGCTCCGGGGATCGCCCCGGGGGCGTTCAGCCGCCGCAGGACGCCGTCCGCGACGGCCTCGGTGAGCGCTGCGGCGTCGTCGCGCCGGTCGCCGCCGAGGCGTTGGTCGTCGTCGAGGCGACGGAGCTCGGCGAGGGTCCGCGGGTCGCAGAACTCGGCCACCCGGAACGTCACGACGCCGGTCTCCGGGCTCCCCTCGAACAGGCGCTCGAGGGCCGCACCATCCGCGGCGACGGACGCGCGCATCGCGTCGCGGAACGATGCGGAGCCGACGCGCACGAACCCCGGCTGGTGGGGATCGTCACCGCCGGCGGCACGATGGTCGACGACGAACGGATCGTCGATCCCGCTCGCGGCCACCCCGCGCAGGATCGCGACGGTGAGCCCCTGGGCCAGCGCGCTGACGTCCTCGGGTTCCGGCGGCGGTGGCGTGACGCGATGGCCGCCGTCGAGCTGGTCCATGTGGCGCTGGAGGGCGAGCACGCGCTCAGGGTCGTCCTCGTCTTCGAGCATGAACTCGAGGAGATCGAGATCGTCGTCCTCCGAGCGCAGGTCGGCGGCGAAGCCGGGCACGAGATCCACCCCTGATGCGTCTCGTGCAGCGGCGCGACGCCACCCACCAGGCGTTCCCGCTCGACGCTGAACAGGCAGCCCTCCACCCCGTTCTCCGCATGCGTCGACGTCTTCACCGTGATCGGAGCGCCGTCGACGACCTCCTCGAGCGGGACGGCGCCGGCCTCTCCCCGGGCGTGGCGTTCGCCCCACGCCGCGTAGGCACGTTCGAGCAGGGACAGGAGCGGGTCATCCGGAGACACGCTGCGCAGCATGTCGATCGGTCAGCGCAGTTCCCCGGTCCCGCCCGGACACACCGCAGTCCGGTGCGGCCTGCGGCGGCGCGGGTCTACCGCCCGCGCTCGGCGATCTCGGCGATGCGGACGTCGAGCAGCTGCTTCACGAGTGCGCGCGGCAGCGGCGTGTCGATGGGGAAGTGCAGGGATCCGGAGGTCTGGGTGTAGCCGGCGGTCTCATCGACGAGCTGTGAGAGCACGTGCCCGCTGTGCGGCAGGTAGCTCAGGTGGTTCTTGAAGGCCGCGAAGCCGGCCACGACCTTGCCGTCCAGACGGAACGCCGGCATCGAGTACGAGATGCACTGCTCGGCGTCCGGGACGAGCTCGGCGAGGGTGTCGCGCAGCGCGGTCAGCGTGGTGCGCTTGGGCTCGTCGAGGGTGGCGAGGTACGCATCGATCTCGGCGGCGGACATGGCGGCATTGTCCACGCAGGCGGTGCGCTGCGCCACCGGTCGCCGCGCCCGTGGGAGGACATTGCGGCCGGCGGCAGGTGACCGGCGACGCCCCGCCCGTGCGGTCGTCGGCCTTCCTAGCGTGCCGCCCATGGACGAGATCGTGCCCGGGATCCTGCATTGGACGACGTTCCACGACGGCATCGGCCAGACGGTCCACTCGCACCTGCACACCCCGAGCGGCGCGATCTTCGATCCACGGCTGCCCGAGGGTGGGGTCGACGCCCTCGCCCACGCCGTGCTGCCGACGGTCGTCCTGCTCTCGAGCCGCCACCACCTGCGCAACTCGGGCGCCGTCGCCGACGCGTACGAGGTGCCCATCAAGGTCAGCGAGCCGGGCCTCGGCGACTTCGACGGCGGGGACACCCCCGACGTGGAGACGTTCGCGTTCGGGGTCGAGGTCGCGGCCGGGGTGACCTCGCTCGAGCTCCCGGCGCTCGCCCCGGACGAGACCGTCTTCCACATCGACGGCGCCGACGGCACGGGCGCCCTGCTCTTCGGCGACAGCCTCGTGCACCACGACGGCGACCTCGACTACATGCCCGACGGCCTCATGGGCGACGACCCGGAGGCCGTGAAGCGGGGTCTCACCGAAGGCCTGCAGCGGATCCTCGACGACGCCGCGCCGTTCGACGCGCTCCTCTTCGCACACGGCGCCCCGATCGCGAGCGGCGGCCGCGAGAAGCTCGCGGCGTTCGTGGCGAGCCGCAGCTGACGCGGTCGATGTCCGCCGGTGCACCGGCCACCTGACGATCGGCGTGCACGCGACGCGCCCGGGCGTGGGACCATGGTCCGGCCATGGCGCCTTCGATCGGGATCTGTGAGGACGACGCCGACCTGCGGTCGGTGGTCGAGCGTGCGCTGACCGACGAGGGGTTCACCGTCAAGGCGGTGGCGACCGGCCGCGAAGCGCTCAAGGCCTTCGCCACGACGGAGTACGACGCGCTCGTGCTCGATGTCGGCCTGCCGGATGCCGACGGCCGCGACGTGTGCCAGGCGCTCCGCGCCGGCGGCGTCGTCACGCCCGTCCTGTTCCTCACCGCGCGCGACGCGGTCGTCGACCGGGTCGCGGGCTTCCGCGCCGGCGGCGACGACTACCTCACGAAGCCGTTCGCGCTCGTCGAGCTCGTCGTCCGCGTGCAGGCGCTGGTCCGGCGCGGCGCCCGCCCGGACGTCCAGCGCGCCGGTGGCCTCACGCTCGATCCGACCACCCACACCGCCGCCACGGCCCACGGGAGCGTGCTCCTCACCCCGACCGAGTTCCGGCTGCTCGGAGCGCTCGCGGCCGAGCCCGGCGCCGTCGTGCGGCGGCGCGCACTCGTGCAGGCCGGGTGGCCCGAGGGCGCGACGGTCCACGACAACACCCTCGACTCGTACCTCGCGCGCCTGCGCCGCAAGATCCGCGACCTCGAGACGGCCGGCACGATCGTCACGGTGCGCGGCGTGGGCTACTGCCTGCGATGAAGCAGCTCACCCTCCGCGCCCGGGTCACCCTGGCCGCGGCCGTGGTGCTCGCCGTCTCCATCGGGACGGTCACGATCATCGCCAACATCCTCCTCGACCGCAGCCTCGACCGCGACGCGGCGGTCGTGCTCACGGCCCGCGCCGAGGCGCTGCGCGCCGCGATCGACGTCGGTCCCGGCGACGCGATCACGGTCGAGAACCGCCCGAACGACTCCCGGCTCGGCGGCCGTGCCTGGGTGTACGACGCCGCGGGCAAGGTGGTGTCCGCGCCGCAGAACGGCGGTACCGTCGGGCCGGAGGCCGGAAAACTCGCCGGCGTCACGAAGCCGACCGAGCGCCTCCTCGACGACGGCCCGACACGGCTGCGCGCCATCCCGGTCTACGGCCCCGACGGGAAGACGCCGGCCGCGACGGTGGTCGTCGCACTCACCCTCCGGCCGTACGACTTCAACAAGCGCCGCTCGCTGATCGAGAGCGTCGTGCTCGCGCTGCTCGTGTTGATCATCGGCTCGCTCATCGCGTGGCGGGCGGTCGGTGCGGCCCTCGCCCCGGTCGCGTCGATGGCCCGCGACGCGGAGGAGTGGAGCGAGCACGACCTCGAGCGTCGGTTCGAGCGTGGCCCCGCGCGCGACGAACTCGGCAGCCTCGCCACCACCCTCGACGGCCTCCTCGGCCGGATCGCGGCGAGCCGTCGCCAGGAGCAGCGCTTCTCCGCCGAGATGGCCCACGAACTCCGCACCCCGCTCGCGGCGATGCGTGGCGAGACCGAATTGCTCGCACGCCGCGCCGACGACCCGGACGCGGTCCGCGCCGGCCTCGCCGACGTGCTCCGCCACACCGACCGCATGGCGAGCGTGATCGACACCCTCATGGGTGTCGCGCGTGACGAGCTCGACGCCGCCGCGGGCACCGGCGACGCCGGCGTCGCCGCGCGCAGCGTCGCCCACGGTGTCAGCGCCGCCGCCGCGGCCCGGCACATCTCGGTCGACGTCGACGTCGCGAGCGACCTGCCGCTGGTCGGCGCCCCCGGCGACCTGGTCGAGCGGGCCCTCCATCCGCTGCTCGACAATGCCGTCAAGCATGCCCGCACCAGCGTGGCGCTGCGGGTCGCGGCCGAGGGCTCGGAGGTGCGCTTCACGGTCGACGACGACGGTCCGGGCGTCGACCCCGAGATCGCCGAGAACGTCTTCGAGCCCGGGGTTCGCGGCCACGACTCGGCCGGCGTCGGGCTCGGGCTCGCGCTGTCGCGGCGGCTCGCGCTCACCTGCGAGGGCGACGTGGCCGTCGAACCGAGCGCATCGGGCGCGCGGTTCGTGCTCCGCCTGCCCGCCCTCGGCTGAGATCGACCGCGCGTCCAAGGGGCGTGGCCAGTCAGGAAGCGTTCAGGTACCCGGGCGCAAGATGGTGCTCACGCCCGGGCGGACCCGGTCTGGGCACCCTGCGGCCGGGGGGTTGCAGGGGGCGTACCACCGCTGAGCCATGGATCCGTTCAGCGGTGGTACGTGCCAGGTCACGGGCTCCCGCGGTGGCGGTCCGAGCCACTTCTCCACCCACGCACCCGCAGCTCCTCCGTGAGCGAGGCATCGCCGCGCGGCCGCGTGCTTGACTGGTGGGCATGACCTACGCGCCCGGCGAGCTCCACTCGGTCCTCTGGCACGGAGACGGCACGTACAACGTCGCGAAGGTCCTCCTCGTCGAGGACCGCGGTCTGCACGTGCGCATCTACGCCGAGGTGTTCGAGGAGCGGCCGGGATACCTCCCCGGCGACCTCGAGGTCGGTTCGCCGTACGACGGCTCCGCGTTCGGGGTCAGCCACATCCCGGTGACCGTCGGCGAGTTCGAACGTTGGGAGCCGCAGCTGCTCCACACCGAGGAGGTCGCGCCAGCCGAGCTCGACGGCTACGAGCACTGGCGCACCTCCGCGAAGGACACGAGCTACCTCGGCGAGGAGGAGCCGTCCGTGATCGGCCGGCTCGCCTCGCGCTTCAAGCGCGGATAAGCCGCGCGCCGGGTCGTGGCCGGGCCGGCGCGAGCGACCCCCGTCAGCCCATCACGATGTGGCTGCCGACCTGGTCGATCGGCTCGTCGCCGAGGCGCGCGACCGCGGCGGTCAGCGTGGAGGCGAGGACCGTCTTGCTGGCCTCGATCAGGCGCATGAGCTCCTCGATCGCGGTGTCCTCCTCCTGGACGCCGTTGGCGTAGTCGGTCGCGTACCCGAGCAGGGCGTACGGGATGCCGGCCTCACCCGCGAGGACCGTTTCCGGGCCACCGGTCTGGCTGACGGCCGTGACGCCGGCCTGCGCGAGGGTGCGGATCTCGGCGGCCGTGTTGAAGCGTGGTCCGTCGACGTGGCCGTAACACCCATCCGCCCGGCACGCGAAGCCGGCGTCGGCCGCGCCCCCGCGGAGCGCGTTCCTGAGCTGCTCGGAGAACGGCTTGCCGTACACCCAGTGCGAGCGGCCCGGCACGCCCGGCTCGGTCTGGAGGGTGCAGAGCGAGCCGTCCGGAAGGCGGTTGCCGAGGAAGTGGAGGTCGTCGAAGGCGATGAGCGAGCCGAGCGGCACGCCCGGATCGACCGCGCCGCACACCGTGACCGCGAGGATCGCGTCGACGCCGCTGTCGCGCAGGGCGGAGATGTTGGCCTGATGCGTGACGTGGTTCGACAGACGTGGATGCCCCGGCAGGTGCCGCGACACGTGGAGCACGTCGGCCCCGGCGAACTCGCCGCTCGTGACGGCGACGGACCCGAAGGCCGTGTCGACGTCACGCGACTGCGCGCCCTCGAAGCCAGGCAGGGCGTAGGTGCCCGAGCCCGTGATGATCCCGATCAGCATGTGAACCTCACCAGACGGTGTTCATGAGGAGTTGGAAGACGAACGCCTCGGCGACGAGCGCCGCGAGGACGACGGAGAGACGGCGCAGGTCGACCGGCGCGGCGTCCCCGGTGGCGGGATCCGAACGGCGTGCGACGAACGGCGCCGCGGCGACGCACGCGAGCGGGGTCATGAAGAGCCAGATCCGCTCGGTCTCGGCCTTCGTGAACCCACCGAGCGAGGCGAGCAGCACGACGGCAAGGATCGCGAGCCCGGCGGCGGTGCCGGCCCGGGCGCCCCGGAGCGCGGCGACCACGATCGGCGGACCGGCGAGCAGGCCCCACGCCACCGGCGACCCGAAGAGCCAGAAGGCGTAGGGGCGGGCCGTCGAGATCGAGTCGCGGTAGACCTGCTCGGTGTTGCGGAGCGTGCCGATCGGGTCGTAGCCGTAGGACGCGGCGAGGAACCCCTGCAGCGCGAGGACCGCCACGCCGGCACACACGCCGAGCAGCACCGCCCGGCGGAAGCCGTCGCGGCGCCATACCACGAGGGCCGCCCAGGCGCCGACGCCGAGCAGCGCCCAGCTCATGAGCGAGGCCGCGGCGAAGGCGACGTACCCGAGGATCCGCCACGGCCGCGTCCGCGCGATGAGCCCGGCGGCGGCGAGCGTGCCGAAGCCCGCCATCGCGTAGTCGAAGGAGGTCACGCCGAAGAGGAGGATGTCGGGCGAGGCCACGCACAGGACGCCGGCGACGCGCCCTAGGCGCTCGTCGCCCGACAGGGTCCACGCGATCCGGTAGGCGAGCGGCGCGCAGAGCGACCCGATGAGGATCACGAGCGCGGCGAGCCGCGCGGGCGTGGTCGCGCCGAACCAGTGCATGAGGAGCAGCGGGCCGGGCGGGTGGCCGGCGACGTTCACCGTCTGCGAGGGCACCACTTCGGCGAAGCGGTCGAGGTAGGTGTGCACGCCGTACTTCAGGCCCGGCAGGCCGGGGAGGTACTCGTTGACGGCGTGCCGCGAGGCCGGCCCGGCGAGGTCGTAGAT
>JAVHXX010000030.1:16899-17357 GCA_031119595.1 Patulibacter sp.
GTCGTAGATCGCGCTCAGGCCGGTCGTGCCCTCCCGGGCGACGTTCAGCGCGACCCCGGCGCCGAGCGTGAGCAGGAACAGCGCGGCGGCGACGGCCGGCGGCGGCAGGCGCCGGTCGACCACGAGCAGTCGGCCGAGCACCACGACGCCGATGCTCGCGAGGGCGGCGACGAGAGCGCCGGCCACATCGACCTGTGGCAGCCACCCGGCGACGAACGGCGGCGCGACGGTGCCGAGCGTGCCCTTCGTGCTGCGCGTGTAGATGCCGAACGCGACGGTGACGGCGGCCAACACCGCCGGAGCGACGACGATCCAACGGTCCCGCCGCGCGTGACCGGTTGCCGGGATCGTCGTCATGCGATGCTCACCCTATGGCGCGCGTCCCCCGTCCCGAACGCGCCGCCCCCGCGCGCCGCCGGGCAACGGCGACGCCACCCGGACCCGGACCGGTCCCGGCG
>JAVHXX010000532.1 GCA_031119595.1 Patulibacter sp.
AGCCCCCGCAACGTGCGTTGCGGGGGCTTCCTCGTGTCCTGGGGGCGACCGGAAGGCGGCCTGGAGGCGCGGTGCGGGCCCGCCACGTGCCTCCAGGCCGACAGCGGCGCAGGCCGCAGAACGCGGCTCGGCCCCGTCTCCCAGCCAGGACCGGCGTAGCGTGACCGGCCGACACGACGAGAGGAAGCGATGCCGTTCGAGCACGTGGCGGGGTTGGGTACCCGCCTCTGGCGGTGGAGCCGCACCTCCGGCACGCAGCCGCGTCTGCTGCACGCGGCCAAGGCCGCAGCCGCCGCGGTGATCGCGTGGTTCATCGCACGGCACGTCCCCGGCGTCGCGGCGGAGTACCCGTACTACGCCCCGCTCGGCGCCGTCGTGGCGATGCAGACGACGGTCTTCGCGGGCATCCGGAGCGGGGTGCAGACGCTGGTCGGGATCGCGCTCGGCATCGTCATCGCCGGGTTCACGATGTGGGTCGGCGACCCGGGGTTCCTCGCCGTCGCGCTGGCCGTGGGCATCGGGGTGCTCGTCGGTGGGTTCCGGGTGCTCGGGGAGGGCAGCTCGTGGGTGTCCACCGCGGCGCTGTTCGTCCTGCTCGTCGGCGGAGCACACGCCGAGGGGTACTCGCTCGGGTACCTGGTGCAGATGGCCGTCGGCGTCGTGGTCGGCCTCCTCGTGAACTTCCTCGTGTTCCCGCCGCTGCACTTCTGGGACGCCGAGCACCGCATCGACGCGGTCAACGGGGTCCTCGCCGACCACCTCGACGGCCTCGCGGGGGTGCTCGAGGACGGGACGCGCGACGAGAAGGCGTGGGACCGGCAGCAGGACCGGCTCGACCGGGCGATCGCCGACGTGCGGTCCCGGGTGTCGATCGCGCACGAGAGTCGACGGCTGAACCCGCGTGGGGCCCTCCGCGGATCGCGCGCCCGGCTCGCGAAGGACGGTGCGCGCTTCCGTGCCCTGGAGCGGGTGGCTTGGTACACGACGGACCTCACCGAGCTCGTGGCCCGGTCCGGACCGGTGTCCGAGGGCCTCGGGCGTCCGGACCCGGCGTTCGCGGAGCCGCTGTCGAAGGCGATGCGGCAGCTGGCGTGCATGATCCGGGGCGAGTGCCCTGAGGAAGCCGGTGACGACGCGATCGCCGAGGTCGAACGAGCGCTCGACGCCTCGCGGGAGAACCCGTCGCACGTCGCGGTCACCTCGGCCGCGCTCGTCGCGCTCCGGGGGATCGTCGAGTCCGAGCGGCGTGCCACCGCGGACCTGGACACGCGGACGGGGCCGTCGGCGTTCGGGGCGCCACGCAGCTGACCCTCGACTTCATAACACGGCGGTTATAGAGTGACGGTGTGCACGCCTTCGACGTCCTCGGTGACCCCGTCCGACGCCGGCTCACGGAACTCCTCGCCGAGGGAGACCGGACGGCCGGTGCGCTGACCGACGTCATCGGGGCGGAGTTCGGCATCTCCCAGCCCGCGGTCTCCCGGCACCTGCGCGTCCTGCGCGACGCCGGGTTCGCCACGGCGGCACCACGGGGGACCGCACGCGTCTACCGACTGGAACCCCGCGCCGTCGAGGAACTCGACCGCGCCGTCGAACGGTACCGCGCCCTCTGGCGGCAGCGGCTCGACGCCCTCACGACCGAGATCGCCCGGGGTCGTCGTGCTCCGGGCACACCGACCGACGTCCACACCGAGGAGCACTGACATGCGCACCACCGACTGCACCGTCGAGGCCTCGCCCTCCGGCGGGTACCTCATCCGCTTCGCCCAGACCTACCCGACGTCCGTCGAGGACCTCTGGGACGCCGTCACCGACCCCGAACGGCTCTCGCGCTGGATGGCCCCGTACGAAGGGGAGTTCCGCCTCGGCGGCCGGTGGCTCGCGCGGTACGACGACGGCACGGTCTTCACCGAGGGGACGGTCACGGCGTGCGACGCCCCGCGCACGTTCACGACCACCTGGCACGCCAGCGAGGAGCAGGAGACGACGCTCACCGTCACGGTCGAGCCCGTGGCGGACGGCGCGGCACTCCGACTCGAGCACGACGGCGTCGGCGGGCGGGACTACGCGCCGGGGTGGCACACGTACCTCGAGCTCCTCGAACTCGACCTCGCCGGGGACCTCGACGGCATCGCGGCGTTCGACTGGGACGCGCGGTACGCCGAGCTGCGGGCGCGCTACCGCGGCGAGTGACCGGGCACCGTCCGTAGACTCGGCAGCGTGCCCGAGCAGCCCCGTGTCGCCGTCCTCGGACCCGTGACGGTCGCGGGTCCCTCGGGAGTGCCGACGCCCGTGCCGGGAGCCCTCGCACGCTCGTTCCTCGTCGCGCTGGTGCTCGCACGTGGACACGCCGTGGCGACCGAGGCGCTCATCGACGAGCTCTGGGGGGACGACCAGCCACGCGGTGCACGTGCGGCGCTGCAGACCCTCGTCTCCCGGCTCCGGCGCAGCACCGCCGACGGCGTCGTCGTCTCGACCAGCACCGGGTACGCACTCGGGGTCGACCCGGGCTCGGTCGACCTCACGGCGGCCGAGCACGCGGCGTCCAGCGACGACGTCGCGACGATCCGGGCAGCGCTCGACGCGTGGCGGGGCGACCCCGGAGCGGACGTCGACGGGGACCTCGGTGCGGCGCTCGCCGACCGCGCCGTCGCTGCTCGCCGCGCGCTCCGACGCCGGCTCGGCGAACTCCTCCTCGACCGCGGGGACGCGGGCGAAGCGGCTGCGCTGTGGCTCGCCGAGTCCGAGGCGAACCCGTTCGACGAGGTCGCGGTCGCCGGGTGCATGCGCGCCCTCGCCGCGGCGGGTCGCACCGCCGAGGCGCTCGCCGCGTTCGCGACGCACCGGGACCGCCTCGCCGACGAACTCGGTGCGGATCCCTCGGCCGACCTGGTGCGGCTGAACGCCGAGCTGCTCCGCCGGTCCGCCGTCGACTCCGGTCGCGCTCGCCGGGTGGGGCTGCGGGCCGCGCCGAACACGCTGGTCGGACGACAGGAGGACCTCGCCGCCGTGACGGACCTCCTGTCCCGCAACCGGCTGGTCACGATCCTCGGTGCGGGTGGGCTGGGCAAGACCCGCCTCGCGCAGGCGGTCGCCGCCGAGGTGCCGCCGACCACCGGCGTCGTGGTGTTCGAGCTCGCGCCGATAGCCACCGCCGAGGACGTCGTCCCCGCGCTCGGTGCCCTGCTCGGGGTGGCCGAGTTCCGCTCGGCCCGGGCCTTG
>JAVHXX010000533.1 GCA_031119595.1 Patulibacter sp.
GGCTGGGCCGGTTCGCCGCACCAGATGGCGAACCTGGTGGCGGCGAACGTTGTGGCCCGGGCTCACCGGGGGAGTGCGACGACGCGGGCGCCGCGCGAGCTCGCAACCAACGGAGCTGACGTCGTTCCGGTTACGAAGAGGAGTTCGTCAGCTGCGGGTCTCGGCGAATTCTCGAGTTGACCCGAGAAGCGCGTCCTTTGACCCCGCGGTGCAGGGCCAAAGGACGCCTTCTGGCTACACGACGGACGTCGCGTAGTTGAGGGAGAACCTCGCGTCGGCGGGGGTGCCGGCGGCGTCGGTGCACTTCACGGTGACGTGCGCGTCCGATCCGACGGTCGACCACAGGTACGGCGTGCACCAGCGGGGGTTGACCCCAGCCTCGGTCGCGCTGACCTGCGGTGCGACGCGCGTTCCGGGCACTCCGGGGAGCACGACTTCGTATTCACCCGTTGCGGTCTTGCGGGACGTGTTTACCCCGCCAGCGCTGTTCCACGTTGCGTCGCCGGTCGGCGTGTAGGCCGTCGTTGCGGTCGCGTTGTTGGCGTAGATGTAGCCGCCCTTGCGACCGGTGTACACCTGCTGGCTGGCGAAGCTCAGCGAGAACGTCGTGTCGGCAGGCGTGCCGGCCGGCGAATAGCAGGCCACGTCTACGCTGCTGACGGAGAGCGGCGGAACGATCTGGCAGAAGTTGCCACTCGTACCGGTGGCGGTGACCTGTGGGTTGCCGACTGCACCGGTGAAGCCCGGGAACGACGCGGAGTAGCGACCGGTCGTGATTCGGTTCACGGTGTTCGTTGCACCGGTCGAGTTCGCCTGGCGCTTAGCCGGCGGCGTGGTCGACGTCGTGCCATCGATCGTGGTCAGGTACCCCGAGGTCTTGGTCGCCTTCGCTTCGTTGACCTGAATCGAGATCGTGAACGTCGCATCGACCGGCGTTCCCGCAGGAGTGAAGCAGCGCACGATCACGTTCCCCGTGCTTCCGGAGGTGCCTGAGCCGGACGGGACGCAGCGGTTGGTCGAATCTTGCCATCCGCGAACCTGGATGTTCGCTGACGTCGGGTTGCCGATGTTCGGGAAATGGACCGTGTACCAACCGGTAGCCGTATGCTCGACGGAGTTGCTGGCCCCCGTCGAGTTGCCTTGAAGCGTCACCGACGGCGTGTACGACGCCGTCGATGCCAGGGTCGAGACGACGAAAGCCCACCGCCCGAACGAAGCAGCGACATTGATGCGCGACCGCGTGACACCGTTGCGGGGGTCCGTGATCGGCTTCCCGGTCGATTGGAATGCGGCCAGGACGTCGTTCACCGAGGTGCCCGGGTAGCGCTGGACATAGTCCGCCCAGGCGCCGGCCACATGCGGGGCCGCAAAGGACGTGCCGCTCATCGTGCCGTAGCCGATGTAACCGGTTCCGTCGGCCTGTGAAGTGATCACGTCCCAGCCCGGAGCCCAGAGAGCGATCTGCGACGAGGAGTTGTACGTGTTGACAACTGCGTCGGCCTTCGTGGTTGCGCCGACTGCAATCGCAGACGAGATACACGCCGGAGAGTTCACGCGGTCAGACGCGTTGTCGTTGCCGGCGGAAATGATCGACGGAATCCCCTTTGCGCGTAGCGCGTCGATGATCGACTTGGCCGGCAGCGTGTCGCAGGCGCCGGTCGTGGCGGTCGTCGAACCGAAGCTCATGTTGACCGCGGCGATCGGGGCGCCGGCATTCGCGCGGTCGAGGACGTATTGAAGCCCGGCCATCCAGTCCGACTCATACGTCACCGAAGCGGTGAAGACATTGACTGGCATGATGTTCGCCCCCGGCGCGACACCGTCGTAGGTTCCCGACGGCTCACGCTTGCCGGCCGCGACGCCAGCAACTGATGTGGAATGCGACGGGTAGACACCATGTGCCGCAGCGTCAAACTCGGCAGCGCCGGGCCCAGTCTGTGTCGCAGTTCCGTTCGGGCAATGAAAGCCGGGGGAGATGCTGGGTGAGGTGAAGCAGGCTTCGTCGACGAGGCGTCCTGCGATGAACGGATGTGCCGACACGATGCCGTCGTCCAGAATCGCGATCGTCTCGCCGCTGCCGCCGTAGCCGCGCGTGACCTCGGGCGCGGACTCGATCAGCTGCGTCGTATCAGCCAGCAGCGGCTTATAAGCCTGATCCTCCTGGATCGAAGCGACGGTGCCAGAGGCCTGCAGAGCCCGTACGGCGGCCGGTGTAAGGCTCATCGCGACGTAGGGCAGCGAGTCGAAGCTGCGAACCACCTTGGCACCGCTGCCGCCGGCGGCCACGACGTCAGCCCTGGCTGCGGCCACGCGCCTACGAAGACCGGGAACCGCCGACGCGGAGGCCGCCTGTGCGGGGTCGAACTTCGTCTGCAGGCCGACGATCACGCGAGTCGTTCCGGTGTCTTGCGCGTCGGTCAGGAACTGCTTAAACGTGGACTGGGGTGCGACCGTGTTGGTCGCGTCGAGCACAGCGGACGTCGCTGAAAACGCCGAGGCGGCCTGCGCCGTGCCCGTGAGTGCTGCGGGGGCGATCAGTGTAAGCGCGCCGGCCAGACACACGCCGGCGCGTCGGCCGACGGTACGTGGAGAGTGAGACATGGATGCTTTCTGCCAACGAAGGTTGTTGGACAGTGGGACGGGTAGGACAGGAACAACACTCCCACACGAATCGGCGCGAAGTTGAACCATTTTTGTTATGCCAGAGCCCACGGTGCCTCAACGGAATCCCGTTGAGTCGGTCGAAAGGGGCCTGAGATGTCGTCCGAGCGAGCCGCCTCAGTTGAGCCGGTCGGTTCCGCTTCGCGACGGGTGAACTCTGCCGCGAGCGACATGCCTTCGAACTCCGCGATGTCGGTAACGTTGACGCCTGCCGCGCCCCTAGTTCTCCCCCCGAACGCTCGCGGCTGAGGAGCTACATATGTCTGACTTTCTCGACGAAAAGAAGGCCGAGATCCAGGCTCGCCTGGAAGAGCTGCGACCGGCAGTCGAGGAGCACGCCCGTCTTCAGACTGCGCTCGACGCACTGAACGGCGCAACGCGCTCATCGCCGTCATCTGACGGTGCTCGCCGCGGTCGGCCCCGCGGCACAGGCACACGCGCTCAAGAAGCGATCGACGCCGTGACCAAGGAGCCTGGTCTCACTGCCGGCGAGATCGCCGAGCGCATGGGGATCAACCAGAACTACCTGTACCGCGTGCTGCCCTCGCTCGAGGAGGA
>JAVHXX010000031.1 GCA_031119595.1 Patulibacter sp.
GCCTGGAGCTGCCGCCGCTCGTCGCCATGGATCCGGCCACGCCGGAGCACGACGACCGCTGCTGGCTCGAGCTCCCCGACAAACGCTCGCGCCGCACCACCGCCGACGGCGTGGTCGGCCTGACGACCGCGACCACCCAGGACGCCGCCTGATGCCCGCCCTCACCAAGGACGCCCCCACGCCCGCCCCCGCGGCCGGCGGCACGCCGCTCCTGCAGCTCGACCACGTGCAGCAGTACTTCCCGATCCGGGAGGGCCTGCTCGGGCGCGTCGGCCAGCGGCAGGTCAAGGCCGTCGACGACATCACCCTGCAGATCCACCGCGGTGAGACCCTCGGGCTCGTCGGCGAGTCCGGCTGCGGCAAGTCCACGCTCGCGCGCACCGCCATGCGCCTCCTCGACCCGACCGGCGGGCAGATCACCTTCGACGGTGCCGACATGACCCGCGGCGGCCGGTCGCAGCTGCGGCCGCTCCGCGCGAAGGTGCAGATGGTCTTCCAGGATCCGCAGGGCTCGCTGAACCCGCGCCGGCGGATCGGCAACATCCTCGGCGACGCCCTCGACCTGCGCGGGATCTCCGGCTCCTCGAAGCGACAGGAGGCCGGCGACCTGCTCGAGCGAGTCGGGCTGCTGCGCGAACATCTGGACCGGTACCCGAACGAGTTCTCGGGCGGCCAGCGCCAGCGCATCGGCATCGCCCGCGCCCTCGCCACCGGCCCGGACCTCCTCATCTGCGACGAGCCCGTCTCGGCCCTCGACGTGTCCGTGCAGGCGCAGATCGTGAACCTCCTCGCCGACCTCCAGCGCGAGCTCGGCCTGGCCCAGCTGTTCGTCGCCCACGACCTCTCCGTCGTGCGGCAGGTCGCCGACCGCGTCGCCGTGATGTACCTCGGCCGGATCGTCGAGACCGGCCCCACGAGCACGATCTTCGCCCACCCCCGGCACCCGTACTCACGGGCGCTGATCGACGCCGTGCCGATCCCGGATCCGCACCGGCGCACGGCCCGCGCCGCGCTGCAGGGCGAGCCGCCCTCGCCGATCGATCCGCCGACGGGCTGCCACTTCCACACGCGCTGCCCGCGGGCCACCGACGTGTGCAGCGCCCAGCAGCCGCCGCTCTGGCGCTACGCCGACGGCGCCGCGGCGGCCTGCCACCACCCGATCGGCACGACCGCGGCGGACATCGCCGCCGGCCACCGCGACGACGCGAGCCCGCTGGCCGCGAGCGACGTCGCCCCGGAGCCGGAGGCCGACACCACGGCGTCGGCCGAGCCCGCGGGCGCCACCGCCGAATAGGCGGCGCCGCCCGCGGCGCGGGTCACTTCTTCAGCGACTTGCGGACCTTGTCCCAGGAGATGCCGCAGTAGTACGACAGCGTCTGCTGGAGCTTCGCGGTCTGCGTGCCCTTCTTCCCGGGCACGCTGTACTTCACGGTCGCGTGGAGCACCGAGCTGAGCACGACCGTGCCGGTCGAGCTGATGTTGCGGGCCTTCTTCTTGTCGGTGGCGATCGTCGCCGAGAACGGGGCCTTGTCGTCGGACGAGGTCTTCGGCGTGAGGCCGTAGCCCGCCGACCACTTCACCGACTTCACCGTCGGCTTGCCCTTGTTCGGGCCCACCACCTGCACGCCGATCGTGTAGCTGCCGGACTTCGAGCACTCGCTGCTCGGCTTGAACGACAGGGCGATGCGATGGTCCGCGTCGACCTGCGCCTCGGACTCGACCTGGGTCGGGGCGACCATCACGGACGCACCGTTGTCGCCGTTGCTCTCCCAGGTGACCCAGCCCTGACCGTCGCTGCCGGTGGCCACCGAGAGGCCGCGGGCGAGCGCCGTCGGGAGCTTGGCGACGGTCGTCTTCGGGCCCCAGTCGGCGCCCGGGCGGGCGTAGCGGGTGAGGATGCAGATGCCGCCCGCGTCATCCCACTTCTTGCCGGCGCAGCCGTCCTCGTCCGACAGCCACACGGCGTGGCGGCCGCCGGCGGAGTCGTACGACATGCTCTCGTACGCGCCGTTGCACGCGACGCTGCGGTCGCCGGCGATCTGGCGGGCGGCACCGACCGTGGTGCCGCGCAGCGGCAGGATGTCGACGCCCTTGTCGCAGTCCTGTTCGCCCATGAGCGAGGCACCCTGCGCAGACGAGGCGAGCTTGCTCACCACGCCGCCGCGGATCGGCACCCAGGGCTGGCTCACGCCGTTGCCGTTTGCATCGGTCATCACGCGGATCGCGGCGCGCGGGATCGCGCCGATCTTCGCGGACGTGTCGTACCCGGCCATCACCACGCGACCGTCCGGGAGGGTCGCGAGGGTGCGGGCGCTGTAGGTGGCGGAACCGTTGACGAAGCCGGGATTGTCCTCGCGGCCGAAGACGCCGGCACGGTCGAGGGTGAACGAGGCGTAGGTCTGGTTGAGCTCGTCACCGGGGACGAAGTCGCCGAACAGCGCGTAGAGCGTACGGCCGTCGTTCGACATCGTCGCGTCGATGATGCCGCCCTGGAAGAGACCGGTGTTCACCGGGAAGAACGTGAGGCTCCAGTTCTGACCCGCGTCGCCGGAGTTGATGATCAGCGTGCCACCGCCGAGCTGCAGGACGCCGTTGTACGAGACGACGATGTGCAGGCCGCCGAAACGGTCGCGCAGGATCTTCGGGGCCGTGAGGGCGTCGACGACGAACGTGCGCTTCGTCGCGCAGACGGTCGCGCCGCGCGGGAGCTTGCAGTAGACGATCGAGTCGCCGGTGCGGCCCGGGGCGTCGACCGCCCAGACGAGGTCGGCGGTGCCGTCGTCCTCGACGACCATCGACGGCGTGTGGCCGCCCGGGAAGGTGAGGGTGCCGTCGGCGCCCTTCGTCGCGCCCTGCGGCGGGTCGGTCGCGCCGACGCCGGTCGCCTGCACGGACGTGTTCGCGGTGCCGAGGTCGGCGGAGCGGATCGTCACGCCCGCGATGTGGGTGTCGGTGTCGCCGTAGGCGTGGGCCCCGGTGACGGTGTACTTCCCGGGAGCACCGGCGCTCGAGACCGTGCCGTCGGTGGTGGTGCCGTCGCCCCAGTCGATCGTCGCCTTGAAGTCCGCGGGGTTGCCGAGGGGGTTGCCGTCGGTGACGCTGGCGACGGTCACGCCGCCGCCCGCGGCCGCCGCGGTGAAGTCGATGCCCTGCGCGGTGACGGGCGCGTCGTCGACGATGATCGAGGTCGTCGCGGAGTTGTCGGGGTTGTTCGCGTCGGTGGTCTTCACGGTGTAGAAGCCGAACTTCGCGTAGACGTGGCTGCCGATCACGACCCCGGACTTGTCGGGCTGGAGGCCCACGCCGGTCGTGTCCTTCGCGGTGCCGTCGCCCCAGTCGATCGTCACCTTCGTCGGGACCGAGGGCGGCGTGAAGGTCGCCACCTGCTGGTTGATCCGGGTGCCTTCGATCGCGTTGTCGGCGTAGGCGGGCGCCGCAGCGCCGAGGATCGCCGCGAACGTCGCGGCGAGGATGAGGAGGATGCGACGCATCGCGTTATCTGCCCTTCGGCTTGACCATTTCGAGCGCATGAGCCCGGCGTGGCGCTTCATTTCTTCTTCTTCGACGAAGACTTCTTCGTCTTCTTCGCCGGGACGGCCTTGAGGCTCGCCGGCGTGGTGGGGCCGGTGCGCAGCTGATCGGTGACGCCGCCGACCTTGACCTTCGCCGAGTCCGCGGAGATGAGGTCCGGGACGGTCAGCGAGCGCGTCTTGGACGGCAGGTTGAACATCAGCACGCGGCCGTCGCTGACGGTGACGGTGACACGGTAGGTGTCGGCGTTCGCGGACGTGCCCCACTTCACGCTGAGCGAGGTCTTGGTGCGCTTCACGGTGACCGAGCGGATCTTCGACGGGAGCCGGCGCGCCGGCGCGGTGTACGACGCGACGGTGAACTGCGTGCGGGGCAGGGCGCCCTGGTTCACGACCGCGACGATCTGCCGGCGGCCCTTGTCGCCCTCACCGGGCGTGAAGGAGAGCGTGCCATGGGCCTTGGTCGTGGTGCCGAGCAGGCGGTGGACCCCGCTGCCGACCTCCGAGAACTCGATCGACTGGCCGGGGATCGCGGTCGCGTCGTACGTGATCTTGCGCTTGTAGCCGGTGCCCGAGACCTTGGCCTTCACCTTCACGGGCGGCAGCGGATCGGCCTGCTCGACGTTCGTGATGCCGGCCGAGCCGGCGTCGGGCGTGATCGTCCAGGCAGCGGTGCCGGGCTTGGCGATGACCACGATCGTCTGCTTCTTGTCGTAGTCCTTGAAGACCATGAACTGGTCGGTCTTGATCCCCGGCGACGGGGCCGCGGGCGTGTCGACGGTGGCGCCGGCGCCGTTCGAGACGGTGACCATCGGCGGAGCGCTGTCGCCGGTGAGCCGGACGAGCGCGTAGTCCTTGCCCTTCGGGACGTTCACCGTGATCGGTGCGGCCTGGAGGCGATGTCCCTTGGCATCGACGCGCGCGGCGCTCGCCCGCGCGCCCGCCGCGTGCACGGCGCGGTACGGGCCGATGTCGCACGAGGGCGCCATCACGGAGACGTCGAGGGGCCACTCGATGCCGAAGCCGACCGCGACCTCCACGCCGAGCAGGTTCACGTGACCGCAGGCCGCAAGGCCCTTCGAGGAGACGACCGCGTCGGCGCCGGCACAGGCGATCGAGAACACGCAGGCGGTGCCGTGGCCCTCGATGTTGAAGGCCTTCACGCCGTCGATCCAGCCGTCGATGCTGGCTGTGAGCGAGACGAGCGTGAGGTCGATGCCGATGTTGCCGCCGAAGGTGATGTTGCCGTCGGTGTCGGCCGAGAAGTGGTACCCGCCGAGCGGGAAGCCGGCGACGACGAGGCCACCCGAACCGCCGCCCTGGGCGGAGCCGACCGGGCAGTCCTTGACCGCACACGCGTCGCTCCCGGACACCTCGAGCTTGGCGAGCGGTTTGCCGGGGAAACTCAGTTTCAGGTTGCCGTCGATGCGGAGCACCGAGACCCCCGCGACCTGCGGCCCGGCGCTGAACGAGATCCCACCCAGGAACGCGAGCGGGTCGGTGGTGATGCCGAACGAGATCCGCTGGAGGAACACGCCTCCGCCGAGGCCCACGTTGAGGCCGTCGACCGCCGCGGTGAGGGTCTTCAGGCTGCCGTTCTGGACCTGGACCGTGGAGCCCGCGCCGTACGGGAACGGCTTGAGGAAGACGGTCGCCGAGCCGGTCCACAGCTTCTGCGAGTCGCTGTAGGAGATGAGGAGGTCCTTCACCTCGAGCGGCCCGAGGAGGGCGTCCTTCGCGGTGATCTGCAGGCCGTCGAGCTGGAGTCCGTGGACGAGGTCGGCGCGCAGCGTGACGGCGCCGGTGACGCCGCCGAAGATCTTCGGCAGGCCGACGAGGACGTTGAGGTTCACGCCGCCCTTGCTGAGGGCGAGGTCGGCCTTGCCCGTGATCGGGAACCCGAAGAGGCTGCCGCGCGCGGAGACCGCGAGGTTCGGGAGGGAGAGGGTCGGCACGGAGGCCGACGGCAGCTTGATGTCGAGCGGGAGGTTCTCGAAGATCGTGATCGAGCCGATCCGCGCCGAGAGCGTCCCGACCTTGCCGCCCGGCCCCTGCACCGAGAGGCGCAGCGCCGCGGGGTCGAAGACGATGGTGGCGCCGGCCTCCGGGCGCATGATGATCCCGTTCACGTCGACGTTGCCGGAGGCGATGAACTTGCCGTCCTTCTCCTGCAGGCAGCCCTGGGCCTCGATGATCCCGAAGGCGATCGTCTTGCCGCACTCGAACGGCTGGGGCACGTTGGCCGGGGGCGTCGGCTGACTGCCGTCGCCGGCCGGCTGCGTGTTCGTGCCGGTCCCGGTGCCGTTGCAGCCCTGGGCGGCCGAGGTGCAGAAGCGCGCGGCGGCGAGCGTCTCGCCGTCACCGTCCCCCACGCGTCCGGCCACGAGGAACTTGCCGTCCGGCTGGATCGACACGGAGGCCCCGTACGCGGCGACGCCGAACGCGGCGATGAGCGACGTGCCCGGCAGCGCGCTGCCCGTCGCGAAGGACGGGTCGAGGGCGCCGTTCGGCAGGAACCGCGCCGCGAGGAACTGGCTGATGACCGAGCCGTTGGAGTCGTCGGTGGCGCTGCCGCCGATGACGACGTTCCCGCCGGCGTCGAACGCGACACCGGTCGCCTCCGAGCTACCGCCCACGCCGATCCCCTCGAGCGACACGCCGCCCGAGCCGAAGGTCGGGTCGGCGGCACCGTTGCTCGCGGAGAACGCAGCGACGAACGCCTTCTGCTCGGCACCGTCGGTGGCGCTGCCGACGGCGGCGATCCGGGTGCCGCTCGCGGCGACCGCGTTGCCGACCGCATTGCCGGAGTCGCCGACGTCGAGGAGGGTGATGCCGCCACCCTGGTTGCCCCAGCCGGCGGTCAGGGCGCCGTTGGACGCCGCGTACCGGGCGAGGAGGAGGCTCGTGCCCGCGGCGGTGTCGGCCTGGCCGGTGACGACGAGGCTGCCGTCGGCGAGGCGCGTGAGGCCGCTGGCGCGGGTGTCGGTCTGGGAGCCGACGGACGTCGGCGTGAGGCCCCAGCTGCCGTCGTTGACGGGCGCGCCGGCCGAGCTCACCTTGACCATCGAGATCTTGTTCACGCCGCTGGCGACCGAGGTCGCGGCGACGACGAGGGAACCGTCGGGCTGGGCGACGATGCCGTGGCCGACGGCGACGCCCGAGTTGCCGCGCGCGACGAGGTTGAAGCCCTTGCCGTTGAAGGTCGTGTCGAGCTTGCCGGCGGTCGTGAGCCGGGCGACCGCGATCTTCGTGCTGCCGGAGTCGTCGGCGCTGCCCGCGACGACGACCTTGTCGTCGGCGGTGATGGCGACCGCGAACGCCTCGGACTCGCCGGTGCCGGCGGCGATGGTGGTCTCGCCGTTCGTCCCGAAGGACGTGTCTCGGGAGCCGTCGGCGTTGAGCCGGGTGACCGCGATCTCGCCGCGGATGCCGTCGCCGGTGGAGACCGTGGCCCGCCCTGCGACGACGAGCTTGCCGTCCTGGATGGCCGACGCGGCGCCGCTCGATGTGCCGCCGTTGCCGACGGGGATCTGCGCGACGCTCTTCGAGCCGAAGGTCGTGTCGGCGTCGCCGGCGGCTCCGAGCGCGACCGCTGCGGTCGCGAGGAGGGACGCCATGGTGATGGAGGCAGCGGTGACGTACCGCGGACGAGGCATGGCGGCGACCCTACCGGCGGCAGGGCATCATCCCAAGGGTGGAAATCCGGTGTTTTGGGCCGATTTCTCCCGTGTGGGCGGACCGTCGGTATTCGGAATGGCCACTCCGGTCCTGTCGGCGCGCAGGACTGACCAGCTCGTCTCCGCCGGGTGGCCCTCGGACCCCGACCGCTCCGGACCAGACCGCTGTGCCGCGGCAGCGCGCAGCGCACGTAGCGTCCGGTCGACCATGCGAGTCATCGTCACCGGCGCCACCGGGAATGTCGGGACGGCCCTCGTCCGCGCCCTCCTCCGGGATCCCCGCATCGACGAGATCGTCGGAATCGCTCGGCGTCGACCGATCTGGGCGCCGCCGCGGACCCGGTGGATCCAGGCCGACGTCGCCCGCGACGACCTCCGCCAGCACCTCGCCGGCGCCGACGCGCTCGTGCACCTCGCGTGGCTCATCCAGCCATCCCGCGACCGGCGGATCACCGAGGCCGTCAACGTCGAGGGGAGCCGGCGCACCTTCGACGCCGCGGTCGACGCCGGTGTCCCGACGCTCGTCCACGCCTCGTCGGTCGCCGCCTACTCGCCGGCCGACCCGCAGGATCCGGTCGACGAGTCGTGGCCGACCGGCGGCATCCCGGGCTCGTACTACTCGGAGCAGAAGGTCGCCGTCGAACGCATCCTCGACGGCGTCGAGACAGCACACCCGGGCCTACGCACCGTGCGCCTGCGCCCCGGACTGATCTTCCAGCGCTCGGCCGCTGCGGAACTGCGGCGCTACTTCGGCGGGCCGCTGGTGCCGGGCTGGCTCGCTCGTCGCAGCCTGATTCCGGCAGTGCCACGTATGCCGGTGCTCGCCGCACAGATCGTCCATGCGGACGACATCGGCGATGCGTACCGCCTCGCCGTGACGGCGCCCGGGGCGTCCGGTGCCTACAACGTCGGCGCGTTCCCTCCACTCGACGCCGCAACCCTCGGCCACCTCCTCGGCGCGCGACCCGTGTCGCTGCCACCTCGCGTCACGCGGGCGCTGATCGACCTCAGCTGGCGGGCCCGGCTGCACCCCGTCTCCCCCGACTGGCTCGACGTGGGCCTCGGCGTGCCCGTGATGAAGACCGACCGCGCTCGGACCGAGCTCGGGTGGTCCCCGCGGCATGGCGCCGAGGACGTCGTCCTCGAGCTGCTGGACGGGCTTCGGCGGGGTGCCGGTGCTGGCACCCCGCCACTGCGGCCCCATGCCGGGGGCCCGCTGCGCATCCGCGAGTTCCTGAGCGGCGTCGGTGGCGCCAACGCGCTCGACCGCAGGAGCGCCGAGGGGCCCCGACCGGGCGCGCACCGCTCCGCCCGCGGGTGACCTGGTCGCACCCCGCGTCGAGCGCCGTAGGTTCGGCGACGAGATGAGCGTGCTGACCTTCGATGCGACCCGTAGGACCGCACCCCATCGGACCCGCCGCCCGGTGACCGTCGTCGTGCCCACCGTCGACGAAGCGGCCACGATCGGCCCCATCTGCCGCGCGCTCGTCGCCCTGCGCGCCGAGGGTGTCTGCGATCGCGTGCTCGTGGTCGACGAGTCTTCCGACGAGACCGCTCGCATCGCACGGAGCGCCGGCGCCGAGGTGCTCCGTCAGTCGTCGATCGTCCCGGGCGCCGGGGCCGTGCGTGGCAAGGGCGACGCGATGTGGCGTGCGGTTCACGCCTGCGACGACGGCATCGTCGCGTTCGTGGACGGCGACACGGTCGACTTCGACCCGCTCGTGGTCCGGCGACTCGTGGCCGCGGCCACCTCGGGACGCGCGGACTTCGTCAAGGCGACCTACCGGCGCCCATGGGACGACGGCCGCACCCGCCGCCCCACCGGCGGGGGACGGGTCACCGAGCTCGCGGCCAAGCCACTGCTGCGGCAGCTCTTCCCCGAGCTCGCGTCCTTCGGCCAGCCCCTCGCGGGTGAGATCGCCGGCACGACGGACCTCCTGCGGTCACTTCCGTTCGTCACCGGCTACGGCGTCGACGTCGCGCTGCTCATCGACGCCTGGCGCACGGTCGGGAGCAGTCGACTGGCCGAGGTGTCTGCTCCGCCCCGTCAGAACCGCCATCGCCCGCTCGAGGAACTCGCGGGCATGGCCGACGAGGTCGTCGGGACCATCCTCGCGCGCGCCGGCATCGGCGCAGTCGGCGGGCCGATCGAACGGCCGCCGCTCGGGCCGCTGTCGCCCCATCCCGAACTCGCCGCCTGATGACGCAGCTCGCCCTCACGTTCGACGACGGCCCCGACCCGGTCTGGACGCCCCGTGTCCTCGAACGCCTCGCCGCCGCGGACGTGCACGCCACGTTCTTCGTCCTCGGTGAACGCGTGCAACGTGAGCCCGCGCAACTCGAGGCCATCCTCGCGGCGGGTCACTCGGTCGGACTCCACGGCGACCGTCACCTCGATCACAGCACGGCGGACGACGACGTCCTCCGGCGCGACACCGACGTCGCCCTCTCCGTGCTGGCCCGCCACGGCGTGACGCCCTCCACCTGGCGCCTGCCATGGGGCCGGCGCGGCCCGATCACCGACGCGCTCGCCGAGCAGCACCGCCTGCACGTGGTGCCGTGGGACCTCGACACCCACGACTGGCGCGGCGATGGCTGGGCCGACCAGCCCGCGGACACCGCGCACCGCGTTGCCCGCGGCGGCATCGTGCTCCTGCACGACGCCGTCGGGCCCGGCGCGACCCGGGCGGGCTGCGTCAACACGCTCGAGCTCGTCGACGCGATCATCTCCACGGCCCGCGACGCCGGCGTCCGGATCGGGCCCGTCGACGAGCCACGAGGCTTCCATGGCTGAGGCGCCGCTCGACGAGCGCTGGGCGGAGATCGAGACACGCGGCTGGCTGACCGATCGTGCATTCCCGAGCCGCGCGGCCGAGCTGGCCGCGGTACGCGACGTCGCGCGTGGCGGCCTCGGCGCCGCGCGCGTGTTCGACGGCCACCGCAACGGCCTCGAACGCATCCTCGGGCATCGCCCGCAGGATGTGCCGGACCAGTTCCGGACCGAGGCCGCCGCGGGCCGCCTGCGACTCGGCGTGTGGGGTGCCGATCCCGGCCCTGCCGACGGCACGCCCGCCTGCCTCGATCCGTCGGGCAGTTCCGTGACCGGCGTGAAGACCTTCTGCTCGGGCGCCGGCCATCTCGACCTCGCGATCGTGCTCGTGCGCCGCACCCCCGACGGGCCGCCGATCCTGCCCGTCCTCGTCGAGCTGCGCGATACGGCTGCCGCGCAGGTCGACCGGACCTGGTTCCGCGGCACCGTCCTGCAGGAGAGTCACAGCCACCGGGTCGTGTTCGACCGCGCCCCCGTCGTCGCCGTCCTCGGAACCGAGGGCACGCTCGTCGAGGATCCGTGGATCAGCGGTGACGCCCTTCGCAGCGCGGGCGTCTGGGCCGGCGCCGCCGACTCGATCGCCGCAGGACTCGCCGGAATGGCGACGCGAGGCGACGACGACGCGACGGCAGCCGGCCGCGCCCGCGCGATCGTCGGCACCGTCGATGCCTGGCTGGCTGCGGGGCTCGCCGCCGTCGAGGACGCGCATCGCACCGGAAGCGATCCGTGGCCCGTCGTGACTGCCCTCCGGCTCGAGCTCACGGAGCGCCTGCGGGCGCTGATGCGCCTCGCCGCCGAGCAGCACGGCTCCCGCGGGCTCGTCACCGACGAACCCTTCGCCGAGGCACGCGCGGCGCTCGACCTCCTCCTGCTGCAGCACCGCCTCGCGCCCGTCGCCACCAAGCTCGGCCGTCGGGGCTCGGAGCAGGCATGACCGATCCGGAGCTGCTCGCCGAGTTCGAGGCGCGGTTCCGCGCCGACGCCGACCCGTGGCGGTTCGAGACGAGCGACTACGAGCGTGCGAAACGGGCCGACACGCTGCGCGCGTGCGGCGATCTCACCGGGGCGCGCGTGCTCGAACTCGGCGCTGCGAACGGCGTACTCGCCGCCGACCTCGCTCGTGCCGCCGGGTCGGTCGTCGCCATCGAGGCGGTCGTCGCTGCCGCACAGCTCGGCACCGAACGCCTCGCGCCGTTCACGCACGCCGCCATGGTCGAGGGCCTCATTCCGTCCGACGTCCCGGGCGGCCCGTACGACCTCGTCGTCGCCTCCGAGATCCTCTACTACCTCGACGAGGCCGCCTACGCGGAGACCCTTCACGCCCTGCCGGGGTGGCTCGCGCCCGGCGGCCGCCTTGTCGCGGTCCACTGGCGGCCGGACGGTCCGGAGCGGCCCCGCGGCGCCGCCGCGGTGCACGACGATCTCGCGGCGTTGCCGTTCCTCGAGGTCGTCGAGGCCTCGGTCCGCGACGAATACCTGCTGTCGGTGCTGCGCCATCGACCGGACGCCTTGCCCGCTCCGCCGCGGGACGCATGGGTCGTGATGCCGGCTCGCGACGAGGTCGACCGTCTCGGGGACGCCGTCGACGCCGTCGACGTGGCCGCGCAGCACGCGGCTGCGGGGCGGACCCACCTCGTGCTCGTCGACGACGGCTCGACCGACGGCACCTCCGAGGTCGCACGTGCCGCCGCCCGCGCCTGGCGGCACGGCACGGCTGTCGTACTGGCCGGCCCGGGTGCGGGTTCGGGCTGGGCACGCCGGACCGGGCTCGATCACGCGTTGCTCATGGTCCGACGGGCAGCCGACGGTGAGGGACTGATCGCGACGACCGACGCCGATTCACGCGTACCGCCGCATTGGCTGAGCCGTCTGCACGCGCTGGTCGACGCCGGCCACGAGGTGATCGCCGGAGACATCGCGCTCGAACCCGGGACGCATCCGCAGCTCGTGGCTGCGCGGGCGGCCCGTCTCGCCGGCCGTCTCGCCGACGTGCTCCGCACCGACCCGCGCGCCGACCATCCCCACTTCGCCGGCGCGAACCTCGGGTTCACGGCTCGCGCGCTCGCCTCCCTGGAGCCCCTCCCGACACCGTCCTCGCTCGAGGACGACGCCCTGCGGGCGCGGTGCGAAGCCCTCACGCTCCCGATCCTGCGCGACGCGTCGTTCGCCGTCACGACCAGCCCACGGCTCGACGGCCGCGCGGCCGTCGGCCTGGCCTCCGCGCTCGCTGCCGACGCCGGCCGCCTCGGCCTGCTGCCCAACGAGGCCCGGACGGCCGCTCCCCCTCCGACCTAGGTTCGAACGCCGTCGGCCCACGACGAGGGGGCGACCGACCGTTGCGGATCGTCGACGTTCACGCCCTTCCGTCAGGCGTGCTGCCCTGCGTGTCCGGCCCTGGCGATCTCCTGGACCACCGTCGCGCTGAACGCGTCGAGGTCGGCGTGGGATGGTGGTCAGTGCTTGCGGCGGCCCTTGGCCCGGCCGCTGGCGACCGTCAACGCGATCTCGCGCGCGAACGACACCGGTCCGAACGACCGCACGATGGAGACGAGTTGCTTGCGCTGCCGGCGGCTCAGGTTCCCCGGGCGTCCGTGACTGGCCTTGAGGAGCGCGACGAGGCGCTTGCGCTGGGCGTGCGTGAGGTGGTCGTTCCAGTGGCGGCGCGTGGTGCGGCCGAGGTCGACGAACACGAGGCCGGGCACGGCGCGGCGCGCGGTGGTCTTGGCGAGGCTGAGGTTGGGCATCGGGGCCTCCTGGTCGGTGAAGGGTGGCGCCGCTCGTGCGGGACCACCTCGGCTCCGACGCTACGGATGCACGCGGGCGCGGCGCCCGGGATCGCGCGCGCAGCGGCGGTCAGAGCACGGTCGCCGCCGGGCGCCCGGCGCCGTTCAGTCGCCGCGCTGCACGAAGGAGATCGACCCGCTCGTCTCGAGGATCGCGAATCGCACCGTCCCGAGATCGGGGATCTGGTTCATCCGCGCCTCGGCGGCGAGCTCCTCGACCGTGAGGCGTTCGCGACGGAGGTTCTTGTGCACGATCTGCCCGTCCTGCACGAGCACGAGCGGTTCGCCCTCCATGAGGGGGCGCAGGCGCTTCACCTTGAAACTCAGGTAGCTCATGCCGACGGTGAGCAGGGCGAGCGTGAACACGACGATGATCGTGCCGGTGACGGAGTAGTCGCTCTGCGTGACGCCCTGCTGGACCATGTCGCCGATCACGACCAGCAGGATCACGTCGAACGGCTCCATCGTCGACAACTCGCGGCGCCCCACGACGCGCGTGAGGATCCAGATGACGAAATACACGACGGTGGCGCGGAGGACGAGATCCATGGTCGGCTTTCGCTAGGCAAGGACGCGGAGGGTCGCAGCGCTGCGGAGCGCTGCGGCGCCCGGGGTGTCGAGCTCGACCGACGTGTCCTGCGACCCGACCGTGGTCGGATCGACCTGCAGCTGGAGGTACACCGTGAGGGTGTCGCCCGCGTCGAGCGTCGGGTAGGTGAGCGCGAGGGCGTCGCCGCCGGCCCGGTGGCGGGTCGTCTCGCTCGTGGCCGCGGGCTCGAGCGTGTTGATCTGCATGCCGCGCACGAACCCCGGGCCCAGGATGAGCTGGGGCGAGGCAATCGTGCGCTTCGCGGTGATCTGGATGCGGGTCGGCACGAGGAGGCCACCTCGGACGGTGCTCGGCGAACGGACCGCGAGCGTCGCTGCCGGGCCGGACACGGTCCGCGTGTGTTGGACCTGCCCGAAGGCCCCGGTCAGCGCGACCACGACCACCGCGAGCAGGACGAGCAGCGCGCTCCGGCGGTACCAGACGTGTGGCGCCCGGCCGCGGAGATCGAGGACCCGCTCGAGATCAAGGTCGTCGACCGACGGGGCGCCCATCGGACCAGCTTCGCCGACCGACGGCCGACGGGCGGCACGCGGCGGCGGTCACGACGGGGCGCGCGCTCCAGCCGACGGAGCGGGTCGCTCAGGGCGTGTTCGGCGTCGCGTCGCCCACGGCCGGCTCGCCGAGCGCCACATGCACCGTGGTCCCGATCCCGGGCTCGGACACGAGCCAGATCTCCCCGCCGTGGCGCTGCGCGATCCGACGGCAGAGCGCCAGCCCGGCGCCGGACCCTTCGCTGGGCTTGTTGAGCTTGCGGAAGAGGCCGAACACCGCCTCGTGGTGGATCGCGGGGATCCCGATGCCGTGGTCGCGCACCGTCAGCACCGGCGCCTCGGGTGGCAGCTCGACGAGCGCGTGCGGCGCGGTGGCCGGCAGCGCGAGCGCCCCGAGCGTGGTCAGCGAGACCTCGACGCGTGCCGGGCCGTCGGTGTACTTGATCGCGTTGTCGACGAGGTTGAGCAGCAGCTGCCGCAACGCGGTCGGGTCGGCGCGCACGACGCCGTCCTCGACGGTGAGCGCCATCGACTCGGTCGCCTCGGGAGGCAGCAGCTCGACGGCCTGGTCGACGGCGGTGCGCAGCGCCACGGACTGCGGCCGCCACGACGCGTCGCCGAGTTCGGCGTAGCTCATCAGCGTGTCGATCAGGCCGGTCATCCGGCTCGAGAGCCGCAGGATCGTCCGGAGCTGCTCCTGCTCGTCCTCGTCGAGCTTGTGGGCGGTGTCCTCGAGGAAGAACTCGGTGTACTGGCGGATGCCGCGGATCGGCTGCTTCAGGTCGTGCGCGGCGGTGTGCGCGAACGCGTTGAACTCCGCGTTCGAGCGGGTGAGGGCGGTCGCGCGCTGGGCCAGCTGCTGGTACCGGTCGACGGTGAGCGCAGCCAGCTCGACGCGCAGGTCCGCGACGATCGAGAGCTCCGCCGAGCTCCACGGATCGCAGGCACCGCGCTGGTGTTCCACGCGCGTGGTCATGTCCGCGAACAGGGGCTCCCCGGACCCCTCCGTCGCGGAATGGTTCACCCAGGTGACCGCGCGGCGGCGCTCGGGGCGGATCCACACGACGACGTTGCGGGTGTCCTCGCCGAGCTTCACCGCGACGAAACCGCCCGGCACCCAGGTGACGGAACGGCGCACGATCGGCGCGGGGATGGAGGTGCGGGCGACGACCGGCGGCTGCGCGGGCGCACTGAACTCGTCACGGGCGAGCGCGAGGATCTGCTCGCGCTGCATCGGTTCGAGATCGTCGCCGAGGACGGCGTTCTCACCCTCGATCGAGACGATCGCACTCGCCGCGCCGCACAGTTCCAGGAGCGCGGTCGGATCGGCGACGAGTCCGGCGAACATCTCCGGAGCGCCGGCCACCGCCCGCAGGACCCGGGCCGAGCGGTTGGCGAGCACGAGCTGCTCGCGGGTCTCCTGCAGCTGGAGGAGCTCGGTGAGGTGCGTGCTGGTCGCTGCGCCGAGCAGCCGGAGCTCGCTCTGGACCGCGGGAGGGACGCGCCTCGGCGAGCGGTGGTGGGCGATGATCCGCCCCCACACCCGGCCGCCGACGGTGAGCGGCACGCTGAGCGTCGCCCGCACGCCGAGTTCGACGAGCCGGTCGAGGTAGGCCGGATACGGGCGCAGCAGCGCGCTGCCCTCGAAGTCGCTCTCCGCCGGAACCGGCCGCTGGAGCCCCACCGGGGCGGCCTCGAGGTCGGCGACGAAGAACGGCAGCGCACGCCCGCGCAGCCGCGGCTGGGCCGGAGCCATGTCCGTGGCGAGGACCATCTGCCCCACGGTGTCGCTGACGCCGGGCGAGTACGCCGCGACGACGACGCCGTGGCCATCGGGTTCGATCCGGCACGCCCACGCGCCGTCGTAGCCGCTGAGCGCGCAGATCTGTTCGCAGGCGACCTCCAGCAACTCGGTCGGGTCGTCGACGGCGAGGAGCCGTTCGCTCCACTGCGCGACCCGTTCGATCGCCTGCGCGCCGGTGGTGAGGATGTCGGTGCCGACCGGGACGATGTCGATGCCGAGCTGTCCGGCGGTCGTCGTGAACCCGTCGAGCTTCACGGGCAGGCCCGAGGCCAGGTGGGTGCGGAGCCAGCCGAAGCCGTCGCCACGGCTCTCGAGCTCGGCACGGATGTCGGCGAGCGCCCCCGGGTCGAGCAAGTCGGCCATCGACGTCCCGATCAGCTCGGTCGGGCACTCGCCGAGGATCGACTCGGCGTTCGTCGAGGCGTTCTGGATCTGGAACGTGGTCGCGTCGATCAGGAGCAGGACGCCATACGACTCGAACGCATCGGGCGTGTGCGGGTGGGCGGCGGCGTCGACGCGGTGGACGCCGGGCTCGAGGTCCCCCGGATGGCCCGTCATCGGCGCTTGGAGATCTCCGCCAGCTGTGCCGGGAGGGCGCGGAGTCCGCCCACGTCGTCCGGCTTCAGCAGGTAGCCGTCGGCGCCCGCGGTCGTCGCGCGGCCCACGTCGACCGGCGACTGTGAGCTCGACAGGACGCAGACGGTCGGGGCGTCGCCGCCGGGCAGGGCCCGCGCGGAGGCGATGAGCTCGATGCCGTCCATGCCCGGGAGATGCAGGTCGACGACGAGCGTGTCGAGCTCGCGGAGGTCGGCGTCACCGTCGCGGAAGGCCTGGAGGGCCGTCTCGGCGTCGGACCACCGGCGGATCGTCCCGTGCCCCTTGAACACCCGCGCCAGGAGCGCGAAATCCTCGTCGGAGTCTTCGATGAACGCGATCTGCATCAGGGTGGGCCGGGACACGGCCGGGCGGGCGCGGCCGGGCCGCCCACGGAGTATGACGGTGTCACGGGGAGGTGGAACGATGCCGTCCGCATCGCACGTCGGTCGCTGCCGGTCGGAGGAGCGCCTCCGCGCCACAGCCCGCCGGTGGCGCTACGGTCCGACGCATGTTCACGTCCTCCGGTCTCACGGCCTTCGTCCCCACCGCGGACCTCGACGCGGCCGACGCGTTCTACGGCGGCACGCTCGCCCTGCCGCGCATCGACGCCTCGCCGTTCGCCAACGTCTACGACAGCGACGGCACCCAGCTGCGGGTCACCGAAGGCGGCGAACTGGAAGCCGCTGCCCAGACCGAACGACCCGGTCTTGAACGTGTAGGTCGGCGAGGTGCTGCCGTCCGAGGCGAGCACCTGGTAGGAGT
>JAVHXX010000534.1 GCA_031119595.1 Patulibacter sp.
GCGCTCCGCAGCGCCGCCACGGCCCACGGCCCGGCGAGCGCCCCGGCGGTGGACCGCTCGTCCAGCGTGTCGCCCGACCGGCCATAGGCTGATCTGCGTGACCCGCCGTCCGATCACCGCCTGGCTCTCCGACATGGACGGCGTGCTCGTGCGCGAGCAGCACGCGATCCCCGGCGCCGCCGAGTTCATCGCCGCCCTGCGTGAGGCCGAGCTGCCGTTCCTCGTCCTCACGAACAACTCCATCTACACGCGCCGCGACCTCGCCGCGCGCCTCAAGCTCAGCGGTCTCGAGGTGCCCGAGGACTCCATCTGGACGTCCGCGAACGCGACCGCGAAGTTCCTCGACGACCAGCGCCCGGGCGGCTCCGCGTTCGTGATCGGCGAGGCCGGCCTCACCACGGCGCTGCACGAGATCGGCTACACCCAGACCGAGCGCGACCCCGACTACGTCGTCCTCGGCGAGACCCGCACCTACAGCTTCGAGCGCATCACCACCGCCATCCGCCTCATCGAGCGCGGCGCGCGGTTCATCGCGACGAACCCGGACGCCACGGGCCCCTCGACCGAGGGATCGCTCCCCGCGACCGGCTCCGTCGCCGCGCTCATCACGACCGCGACCGGCGTTAGCCCGTACTTCATCGGCAAGCCCAATCCGCTCATGATGCGCAGCGCCCTCAACCAGCTCGACGCCCATTCCGAGTCGACGGCGATGGTCGGCGACCGCATGGACACCGACGTCCTCTCCGGCCTCGAGGCGGGGCTGGAGACGATCCTCGTGCTGTCCGGGGTCGCCACCCGCGAGGACGTCCAGCGGCATCCGTTCCGCCCGACGCGCGTGGTCGACTCGATCGCCGACCTCGTCGCGGACGTCCGCGCCGCGGCCTGAACCGGACTCGCCAGCGTTGGCGGAAAACCGCATACCGATGGTCCGGGATGCGGCGGTGAACCGGCTCGTGGCGACCTGACGCAGCGCTTACCGTTGGCGCATGGCCGCTGGTCCTCCCCGACGCGACACACGCGCACCGAGGAGCCCGGCCAGCCCACCGCACCACCGCACCCAGTCAGGACCATCGACCATGTTCACCTCGCCCACCGCCTCGTTCGCGAAGCTGCTCCTCCCGCTCGCCCTCGTCGGCGCGACCACCGGCTTCGTCGCCGGCTGCGGCTCCGGCGGCATCGACAAGGCCAAGCTCGACGACGTCAAGAAGCAGGGCCAGCAGCTGCAGCAGCAGAGCGCCGACGCCCAGAAGCAGATCCAGCAGATCTCGGCCGACATCAAGTCCGGCAAGATCAGCGCGGAGGCGGGCCAGAAGAAGATCGACTCGATCTCGAACGGGCTCGAGAAGAAGGCGAAGAACGTCGCCTCGAACGGCATCGACGCCGTCAAGAACAGTAACTACCTGTCCGACGCGGACAAGAAGCAGCTCAAGGACGCCCAGGCGCAGCTCTCCAAGTAGCGCCGAGGCGTGCGGCCGTGGCGGAAGCCCGGCCGCGCGCCAGCTCGCGTCGATGCACCGGAGCCAGGACCGGCCTCGCAGGAACGAGGAGTACGGTTTGCGTCGATGGGGCACGACGCGCAACACGATCCATCGATCGAGCCCGAGCTCGACATCCAGCTCTGGTCGGACGTCGTCTGTCCGTGGTGCTGGATCGGGGAGGCGCGGCTCAAGCTCGCGCTCAAGGAGCGCGGCCTGTTGGAGACCACCCGCATCACGATGCGGTCGTTCCAGCTCGACCCGCAGGCGCAGCGCGGCCCCACGATCCCGATGCTCGCGAAGAAGTACGGGCGCACGCTCGACGAGGCGCGCGAGATGGTCGGACAGGTCGGCCAGCTCGGCGCCGAGCTGGGGCTGCCGATGGACTTCGAGGCGTCCATCTCCGCCCCCACGGCCGACGCGCACCGCCTCATCCACATGGCCCGCGCGACGGGCAAGGACGTGGAGCTCAACGCCCGCCTCCACCGCGCGCACTTCGCCGAGGGTGCGGATGTGGCCGACCACGCCGTCCTCGTGCACGCCGCGGGGGACGTCGGCCTCGATGAGGGTCAGGCGGAAGCCGTGCTCAACAGTGGTGCGTTCGCCCAGGACGTCCTCTTCGATCGGCAGGAGGCCGAGCGCATCGGTGTGCGCGGTGTGCCGTTCTTCGTGCTCGGGCGCCGCTTCGCACTGAGCGGTGCTCAGCCGGTCGAGACGATGGTCGAAGCGCTGGACCGCGCGACGGCCGGCGCCGCCGCAAACTGAATGGCTCTGCAAACAATCCCTGCTCCGGGCCGAAATCCCGGTGCATCGGAGAAATGGTAATTCGGGCTACCGGAATGGCGTGGCGGTTCGGGTCCGCGCGCCACGATCGTTGACGCGCCCGGGGTACCTTTTGGTACCTCCAACGCCCTCACATTCGGTTTACGCTTGTGACCATGTCCGCTGAAGTGTCCCCGTCGGTGCCGTCGTCCCCGGCATCCTCGTCCGGTTCTTCCGCCCCTGAGGTGCACCAGCGTCAGCGGATGCTCAACGGCATGGCCGACACCGTCGCCAAGCACGGCTACCGCGGCGCGACCATCACCGAGGTCGTCCGCTACGCGAAGGTCTCCAAGCGCACCTTCTACGAGGAGTTCGGCGACAAGGAGTCCTGCTTCCTCGAGCTCTACGACCGCACCCGCCGCGAGCTCGAGAAGATCATCATCGACCAGTCCGATCCCTCGAAGGACGACTGGCGCGACCAGATCGCCCGCGGCGCCCGCGCCTACTACCAGGCGCTCACCATCCAGCCGCTCCTCACGCGCGCGTTCTTCATCGAGATCGCCACCCTGAGCGAGCGCGCCACCCAGGTCCGCCGCGAGTCCTTCGACTCCTTTGCGAACGTCCTCCTCGAGCTCATCGAGAAGGGCCGCGCCGCGCACCCCGAGATCCCGTCCCGTTCCATCTCCTTCACCATGGCCGCCGCCATCCTCGGCGGCATGACCGACGTCATGATCGGCGCCATCGAGAACGACGAGATGCTCGAGCGCGTCGACGACCTCGTCGAGACGGTCACCGATCTCATCGGCTGCGTCGTCACGGGCCAGTTCCCGGAATAGCGCGCCGAGCCGGCTCGCCTGGCGGCTCGCGGGCCGGGTGAGCTGAGGGACGCGGCCGCGGCGGCGGACGCCCGGGGCGCGCGTGGCGAGGGACGGCCGCGTA
>JAVHXX010000032.1 GCA_031119595.1 Patulibacter sp.
GTACAGGAGTGTAGGCCGGTGCCACCAGCTTCTGGAGGGACCGGCGCGGATAATTCCGCTCTCTGGCCGAATTGGCATTTCCGTCTGTCCGCTTTGCTTCAACATGCAGGCGTTTCCGATCGGTGTCCGGGAACCCGAACCGGCACTCCGCAGCGTGAGACGAAACGGCGCGGCGCCGGGCGATTCGGAGGCTTTGCGGGTCAGCCGTCGAGGCCGCGCCGGGTGGCCCAGCGGGCGAGCTCGTGGCGGCTGGAGAGCTGCGTCTTGCGCAACACGGACGAGACGTGGGTTTCCACAGTCCGCGGGCTGATGTCGAGCTTGAGCGCCGCCTGCTTGTAGGAGTAGCCGCGGGCGATGAGGCGGAGCACCTCGCGCTCGCGCGCGGTGAGCTGCTCGACCTCCGGGTCGACCGCGCCCATCGGCGTGTTCCCCGAGAACGCCTCGAGCACGAACCCGGCCAGGCGCGGGCTGAACACCGGCTCGCCGTCCGCCACCTGCACGATCGCCGCGACGAGCTCCTCGGTCCGGATCGTCTTCTCGACATACCCGCGCGCGCCCGCGCGGACGACCGCGACCACGTCCTCGGGCGCGTCGGACACGGTGAGCGCGAGGAACCGCTGCGTCGGGCGCTGCGCGAGGACCTGCTCGATCACGGCGACCCCGCCGCCCTGCGGCATGTGGACGTCGAGCAGGACGACATCCGGCGCGGCCCGCAGGATCACGCGCACCGCCCCGTCGACGTCCTCGGCCTCGCCGACCACGTGCACGCTCCCGGCGATCTCGCTCCGCACGCCGGCACGGAACAGCGCGTGGTCGTCGACGAGCACCACCGTCGGGAGCGGCGCGGCGGCGTCCTCGACGCTCATGCGCCGCGGTCCGTCTCGGCCGTGTCGAGGACGATCGCGACCTCGGTGCCCTGTGGGCCGCTGTCGATCCGTGCGGTCCCGCCGACGTGCGTCATGCGGCCGATGATCGCGTCCCGCACGCCGCGGCGCTCGTCCGCCACCGCGGCGGGATCGAATCCCGGGCCGGTGTCGCGGACGAACACCTCGCGGCGCGTGCCCTCGACCTCGACGAACACGCGCACCGGACTCCCGGCGTGGCGGACGGCGTTGCGCATCGCCTCGCGGGCCGCGCGAACCATCGCGTCGGCCACGCGGTCGAGCGGGGCGTTCCCCACGGACACGACCTCGATGACCGCGCCGGGCTCCTCGTCCTCGACCTCCTGCGCCGCGGCGCGGACCGCGCCGGCGAGCGAGGTCGACGTGGCGTCGTCACGGCCGGCGAGCCAGGCGCGCAGGCTGCGCTCCTGCTGGCGTGCGAGCTGCTGCACGCGGGCCTCGTCGCCGGCGCTGCGCTGGATGAGCGCGAGGGTCTGGAGGACCGAGTCGTGGAGATGCGCGGCGACGACCTGTTCCTCGCGGGCGACGGTCGCCTCGGTGGTCGTCGCGACGCGGTGGTGGCGGGCACCCGGGGCGAGCCACCGGGCGATCGCCCAGCCGACCACGAGCGAGACCACGACGAGCGCGAAGCTCAGCGACTTCGCGCCGTCGTCGGTGTAGCGGGCGACGCTGTCGATGACCGACGCCACGAGCCTGATCGCGAGCAGCACGAACAGCGCGCCGAGCAGCAGTGGACCGAGCCGGCGGAGCGCCGCGGCCGAGGCCTCGCGGGGTGTCGGGCCGCCCGCAAGCGCCTGCCACGGCGTCTCACCGCGAGCGAGGCGACCGCGGGCATCGAGGAGCGGCAGCGCCATGAGCGCGACGCCGAGCGAGGCCAGCACGAATGCGCCGGCCGCGAACTCGACGTGGAGCGCCACGACGATCGACCAGGCGGTGGCGACGATCGCGGACCCGAGCACCGCGAACAGCACCTGCACGCCGCGGCCGGAACGGAAGAGCAGGAGCGTGCGACGGGCGATCTCGCCGAGCACGAAGACGACGGCGAAGATCGCGCACACGGCGGTCGGCCAGCCTGAGCCGCCGGGGCCGACGAGCATCGCGGACCCGAGCGCGGCGATGCCGGCCCCGGCGGCCAGGAGCGGGAGCATCCGCACGGACGGCTTGGCGAGGACGCTCATGACGTGCCTCCCGCGTTCGTGACGTCGGCCGGGTCGACGTCGGTGTCGCTCCCCTGCATCGCGCGGGCCTCGCCGAGGCCGTTCACCTCGACGGACAGGCGCGCGTTGGTCCCACCGTGCACCGGCTTCTGCGCGATCGACGAACGCCGCGTGGTCGGACCGCCGAGGAGCGTGTGGACCTTGCCGTCGTCGTCGCGCAGGGCCTGGGGCTGGGTCTCGAAGACGTAGCCTCGGTCGCGGAGCTCGGCACGGCTCGCGCAGGCGCCGGCGTACCGGCGGGCCTGGGCCGCGGCCCAGATGACCATGCGACGCTCCCACGCGACCCAGCGGGCGCGGTTCGCCGCCGTGCGCACCCAGGCGCCATCGGCCCAGCGCAGCTGCCCCGGCGACGGTGGCGGGGTGACGCCGGCCGGCCAGAGCATCCCGGTCTGCTGGTCGTAGGAGGCATCGGCGTCGAGCGGGCCGACCCAGTCCGGGTAGTCGCGGATCACGATCTGTTGTGAGCCCTGCAGGTTCAGCTTGAGCGTGGGAGCGTCGGGGCGGCCCGACGCACGGGTCCACGGACGCGTGATCGTCGACTGCTGGCGCCCGTAGGCGAGCAGCGGCTGCCACGGGGCGGCGTCGTGGGAGCCGTCGACGGCCACGGTCTCGCTGCGCCGGGTCGCCGCCTGCGTGAGTCCCACGTCGGAGAAGGAGAGTCCGGTGTCGGCGGAGCTGACCCCGGCAAGCCGCAGGGCCTGGTCGGCCAGGCCGCCCTGCGAGACGATCGTGGCGTTGGCTTCGACCTCGAGGTCGAAGCACCGGTCGCGCGGCAGGGCGACCACGAGCAGCCCGTCGTCGTTCGTCGCCGCGATGGCCGTGGACGAGCCGTCGGCGGCCTTGAAGTGCCGCAGGTCGATGAGCATGGGCCCGACGCCGTGGCGGTAGAGCTGCGGAACGTCGGACGGCGTCTTGGGCGCCGCGACGAAACTGCCGATCTGACGCGCGTACCGGGTGGTGCTGAGGGCCTGCGACGCCGTGGTGAGCGTGAGCGCGCAGACGACGACCGCGATCGGCAGGGCCGCACGCCGCCAGACCGTCGCGGCGACGACGGCCGCGAGGACCGCGACCGCGAGCGAGACCGCCGACAGGCCGAACACCGCGAGCAGTGCGCCGGCCCAGGCGGCGACGACGGCGAGGGCGACGGTGATGAAGAGCGCGAGCAGCCAGACGGCGAGGGCGCGTACGGAGCCGCGGCGCTGGGGCATGTCGGCGGGTGGGGCGGTCGGCGACGTCACCGGCGCGTCGTCGGTGGCCGGGGCCACGGGCGGATCGCCGCTCGGGTCGGGGAGGTCGTGAGGCATGGGTCGAGCCTCCCGCGGACCACGCGTCGCGCCCATCGGGAGGTATCCGGTGCAGTCTCAGGGATGTCCCGGAGCCGTGCGCGCCGGGGCGGTGCGCACGGCTCCGTTTTTCACGGCGCCTCGGGGCGAGGGGCCCGGCGGGACCGTGCGTTCTCTAGAGTCCCGCCTCTTATGGCGACGTGTGTTGTGACCGGCGGAGCCGGGTTTCTTGGTTCTCATCTGAGCGAGACGCTCATCGCGCGTGGGCATCGGGTGATCTGCGTGGACAACCTGGAGACGGGGTCGCTGCGCAACATCGAGCATCTGCGGGATTCGTTCGAGTTTCGTCAGGTCGACATCATCGAGCCGTTCTTCATCGATGAGCCGGTCGATTTCGTGTATCACCTGGCGTCGCCGGCCAGCCCGATCGATTACCTGCGGTTGCCGCTGCACACGCTGAAGGTCGGGTCGTACGGCACCCATCACGCGCTGGGGCTGGCGAAGAAGCATCGTGCGCGGTTCCTGATCGCGTCCACGAGTGAGGTGTACGGCGATCCGCAGGTCCATCCGCAGCCGGAGTCGTACTGGGGTCACGTGAACCCGATCGGTCCGCGTGGCGTGTACGACGAGGCCAAGCGGTACGCCGAGGCGCTCACGATGGCCTACCACCGCTACCAGGGCGTCAACACGGCGCTGATGCGGATCTTCAACACCTACGGGCCGCGGATGCGCGCCAACGACGGTCGCGCGATCCCGACGTTCATGCGTCAGGCGCTGCAGGGCAAGCCGATCACCGTGTTCGGAGACGGTTCCCAGACCCGCTCGTTCTGTTACGTCGACGACCTGATCGCCGGCATGATCGCGCTGGCGGAGTCCAGCGTCCACGAGCCCGTCAACATCGGCAACCCCGTCGAGTTCACACTCCTGGAACTCGCCGAAGCCGTCGTCGACGTCACCGGATCCAAGAGCGAGATCGTCTTCGAGGCGCTCCCCACCGACGACCCCAAGATCCGCCGCCCCGACATCACCCGCGCCAAGCAGCACCTCGACTGGGAACCCAAGATCCAGCTCCGCGAAGGCCTCGAGAAGACCCTCGAGATCGCCGGCGTCGAACAACTCATCGGCCACTGAGCCACCCCACGCGCCGGCGCTGAGCCGCCGGCGCGGCGGCCCTCGTGGCGGGGCCCGGGCCCCGCGGCCGGCCTACCAGGCTCCACCGCCACCTCCGCCCGAACCGCCTCCCCCGCCGCCACCTGCACCGCTCGACGACTGGGCTGCGACCTGGCTTGCAAAGCCCGAGCCGAAGCTCGACCCGTAGTCGTCGTTGCCCACGAAGGCGTAGCCGCCGGTCCCCGCCATGAACTCGGGCGAGGCGAGGATCGCCGCCGGGATTCGTCCCGACTCGATCACCCGCTGCGCCGTGCCGAAGGCGACGCCGAACACGAGGATCCGCTTCCACAGGGCGAGCGTCGCGGGCGGATCGTCCGAGAGGCGAGGGAAGTCGTGGGTCCAGCGGGAGAACGCCTGCCACTCGGCGCTCGCCTCGCGACTCTTCGACGCCAGACGTTCGAAGGCCTGACTGCGCGGGGCCAGGAGCACCCCGATCGCGAGCATGAAACCGATGAGCGGGATGTACCCCTCGCTCGCGCGCTCCATCCCGGCGATGCCGATCGCCCCGAAGAGCACGATCGCGGCGCCGACGAGACCCCATCGCGCCCAGCGCAGGTCGGCCTCCCACGCGAGCGGCGCGCGACCGGCCTGCTCGAGCGCCCGGTTCATCGCCTCCCATTTCCCGCGCCAGGCCTCGCTGTGCTTCGGGATCCGCTCCTTGAGCCGCGATAGCGCGCGGGGCTCCTCGCCGATGAGTGCGTCGAAGAAGTTCAGAACACGTTGCTCGGCGGCGGTGAGCGCCGGCTCGGTCGGACGATCCTCGGCGACCCCCAAGACGAGGTCGAGCTGCTTCAGCTTCCTCGTCCCCTCTCCCGCGGCCTGGGTGTAGTAGCCGCGGTCGGCGAGGTCCAGGAGGGTCGCGAGGACGACCCGATCGGAGTAGACACCCTCGGTCGCGAAGCCGTGGCCCACCGCGGGGATCGCGTCCGAAGGCGGTCCCGGCAGGTACTTCGGCGCGGAGGCCGGGCGCTCGCGCGCGACCCAGAGCACGAGCGCGAAGAGCACGGCGAGGAGCGCTGCCGCCACGAGCGTGGCGAGGAGCGCATGCACCCACAGCCAGGCGCCGACGCGATCGAGGAGGCCCGGCGCTGCGGCGTCGGCGCGGCGCTCAAGGAACGCGCGTCCGTCTCCGGCGTGGCGCGCCGCACGGTCGACCGACGCGAACGCCGAGCGCGGGTAGATCGCTGAGAGCAGCACCTGGGTCCCGGCGGGAATCCGCTTCGCGGACACGCCGACGCCCGTGGCCGTGGTGATCGGCGAGGTGTCGACGTGACCGGGCTGGAGCCACACGCGTTCGGGGCGACCGTCGCCCGCAGCCGGATGCGACAGCGTGAGCGCAGCCGAGAGCTGCGGCACCGTGAACTCCCACTGGTCGCCCCAGATCGCCCAGTGCACGAGCACCACGTCGTCGTAGGCGTCGGTCGAGCCGAGCGCGCGGTACCGGAGCGTGAAGTCGCGTGATCCGCCGTCCTGGCCGTCGTAGTGCCACACGACGCGCTCGCCACCGTCGATCGGCGTCGTGCCGAAGAGGCCCGCCGTGTCGTCGGAGCCGATGGTCGTGTCGCCGCCGGGGCGGTACCGGCCGAGGGGCCCGTCGCTCACCGAGACATCGGTGAGGGTCGTCCGTGGGTTCAACGCGATATCGCGGTACGCGCCGGTGAACGCATCTCCCGAGTAGCGGAAGTGGAGGTGCTCCGCGACGTCGATCGCGCCGTCCGGCTGCACGTCGAGGTCGACTGCGGCCGCGCCGACGTCGAACTTCTTGTCGGTCGACGCCCCGGGTCCCCGGGTCCACGGGCCGAGCACCACGAAGAGGATCGCGGCCAACGCGACAGCGAACCCGATCGACGTGGCGCCGCGGCCTGCGATGCCCTTCGTCATGCGCGACCCTGGGCGCCGAACGAGGCGGTCGGTGCGGCGCGCGAGGCGATGTCCGCGGCGAAGAACTCGTGACGGCGGAACCCGAACACGGACGCGACGAGATTCGACGGCACCCGCTGGACGGCCGTGTTGTAGGTCTCCACGGTGTCGTTGTAGACGCGTCGCGTGATCTGGAGTTGGTCCTCGACGCGCACGAGCTGGTCCTGGAGCGCCCTGAACGAGGCCGACGCCATGAGGTCCGGGTAGGCCTCGGCGGTGCCGCGGAGAACTCCGATCTGCGTGCCGAGCGTGGCCTCGGCGGACACGCGCTCCGCGGCCGGAGCGGCATCGGCCGCCACCGCGGCGGCGCGGGCTTCGGTGACCGACTCGAGCGTCGTGCGTTCGTGGGTGGCGTAGCCCTGGACGGCCTGCACCAGGCCCGGGACGAGATCGTGTCGCTGCTTGAGGGTGACGTCGATCTGACCCCACGAGCTTTCGCACGCGAGGCGCAGCGACACGAGTCGGTTGTACGTGAGCAGGACGCCGAGCCCGACGAACGACACCACGACGAGGACGACGACCAGGGCGATCACGGGCGGCACGCTACCGCTCGTTTCGGGCGCGCCGTGGCCGCGCACGGGCACGGCCGAGCGCGGTCCATCCGGGGTGAGCATCGGCACAGCGACCGGCGTTGTCAGCCTGGACGCCTCCTCCGCCCCGTAGACTGCTACGTGCGTCCGTCGTTCTTACGGGCCGGACGCCCACCGCATCGTTTGCGCCCCACCGGTGTTCAGACGTGCGGAGGCATCCTCACCCATGGCCGTTCGCACACCTGAACCTCTCACGCCGCTGCGTCGCACGGTCGACCCCGACGGCGGCGATGCGCGCGACCGCCGCAACACCCGGCCGCCCGTGCTGGCCTTCCTCCTGCGGGCCTACACCTTCCGTGCGCTGGGCCGCATCGCGAGCCTCCTCATCGTCGACGGCATCGCGATCTTCGCAGCGCTCTTCATCGCGCTCAGCTTCAAGGCGGTCGTCAAGGACGCCTGGTCGCTCCACAACGAGATCACCGGCGCCAAGCAGTACTTCGCCTTCACGTACCTGCTCGCGGTGCTGCTCTTCTCCCGCTCCGACCTCTACGCCCAGCGCGGCGCGCGGCCCGGGTCGTCGAAGGTCGTCGCCTGCCTGTTCCAGGTCACGATCGTCGCCGTGATCTACGCCGTCGCGAGCGGCCAGGAGTTCAACTCCTTCTACATCTTCTACGGCACCCTCTTCTTCTCGGTGGCGATCGTCGTGAGCATGCGCTGGGCCTACGAGGTCTTCACCGGCCGAGCACTGCGTGCCGCCGGCTACCGGCGCCGCGCGCTGGTCGTCGGTGAGGTCGAGGACCTCGCCGCCCTGAGCCGCTCGCTCGAGCGCAGCCGCCACGAACCCATGCAGGTCGTCGCGCAGGCCTCGATCACCGCCCGCGGCAAGGGCATCACCCCGATCGCCGAACTGTCCGCGATCGACGCCCTCCTCGACCGCTCCCCCGTCGACGAGGTCATCCTCGCCGACCCGGACTACCCCGAAGAGGCCGTCCTCGACCTCGTCGGCGCGTGCCACCGCCGCGGCGTCCGGGTGCGGATCTCGCCGGCCACCACCGACGTCCTCGTGCGCCGCGCGCACTTCGTGCCCGGCTCGGCCGCGCCGCTCTTCGAGCTCCGCCCGCCCGTCTTCGAGGGCTTCGACTTCTGGAGCAAGCGCGCCTTCGACCTCGTCGTCAGCGGCCTCCTGGTGATCGTCCTCAGCCCGCTGATGGCCCTCATCTTCCTCGCGATCAAGCTCGACTCCCGCGGCCCGCTGCTCTACCGCTCCGTGCGGCCCGGCCTCGGCGGCGCGCCCTTCGACTGCTTCAAGCTCCGCACCATGGTCGTCGGCGCCGACCAGATGCAGTCCACCCTCGAGCAGGACAACGAAGCCGACGGCGCCCTCTTCAAGATCCGCGCCGATCCGCGCGTCACACGCGTCGGCGCGTTCCTGCGCCGCTTCTCCCTCGACGAGCTCCCGCAGCTCCTCAACGTCCTCCGCGGCGAGATGAGCCTCGTCGGTCCGCGCCCCCTCCCCGAGCGCGACTACGCCCTCATGACGCCGCGCCACCGCCGCCGCTACGAAGTCCTCCCCGGCATGACCGGCCTCTGGCAGATCTCCGGCCGCTCCGACCTCACCTTCGACGAACTGGTGCGACTCGACTTCCAGTACCTCGAAGCGTGGAGCGTGTCCCTCGACCTCTCAATCATCGCCAAGACCATCCCGGCGGTCTTGCGCAAGCGCGGGGCGTACTGAGCCGACTCCTTGCGGCGGCTGGGTTCCTCGGGTGAGGGACGCGGCCGTGGTGGCGGGCGCGGAGCGTGCCGGCCTTGCCTGCGGCGCCTCGGCCCCCACCCCCGGTCGGACACCCTTTCGGTCGGGCTCGCAGGCTCGCGCTCCCTGCGGTCGCCACGGTCCGCCCGGGGGTGGGGGCCGAGGCTTGCGGCATGCCGGCACGCTCCGCGCCCGAGCTGCGGCTGCCGGTTTCTTGGCTGAGGGACGGGGCCGCTGTGGTGGGGCTCAGTCCGCCCCGCGCTGGCTTCGGCCGCCGGGATGGGCTTGGCTCGATGGGTCGGTCGCGGGACGGGCGACTCCTGGTCTGCTGTGGGACAGGCGCCGGTGGCTCCGTGGGGCGGTCGTGCGGTGCGTGGCGGGCCGCGCCGCGGAAGCGACACACAAAGATGCTCGGTTTACGCAGCGAACTTCTTTGGGTTCAACCCCGGCGGCCACACGCCACCGAAGCGACACACAAAGATCCTCGGTTTACGCCGCGAGGTTCTTTGGGTTCGACCCCGACGGCGGGTGTGCGGACGCCGGGGCCGCCGGCGCGCTACGGCGTGGTTGCCGGGGCCGCCGTGGTGCTTGCCGGGGCGGTGGGCGCGGGGTCGGCGGCGGGGGCGGTGGCTGCGGTCGCGAGGGCCGCAGTGAGGGAGGCGCGGAGCGAGTTGGAGTACGGGTCGAGGTAGGTGGCGGCGCGGTAGGCCGCCACGGCCCGGGCCGCGTCGCCGGACGAGTACAGCTCGAAGTTGAAGAGCTGCACCCACGCGGCCGGGTTGTTCGGCTGCTGGGCGACGCCGTCGTCGATGGCGGCGCGTGCGGCGGTGACGTCACCACCGGCGACGAGGGCGGCGGCCTCGATCGCGTGGGTGTCGAGGGAGACGTCGTCCTGCTGGACCGCGCGCTTCGAGAGCTTCACGGCCTTCGGGACGTCGCCCTTGGAGATTGCCTGCAGCGCCTGCTGACTCGTGCGGAACGCGCGATACGGCTCGGTGATGCTCCAGAGCGCGAGCAGCATGAACGCCGCGAGCTGCAGACGCGGCACCCAGCGACCGACCGCCGCCGCGCGGCCCTCGCCGTCCGCGACGCCCTCCGCGGGGTTCGGGACGTCCGCGGGCGCGCCGATGCTGCCCCGCCCCGCGAGCCACCCGGCCGCGATCAGCGCCGGGAGCGTGGCGGCGGGGAAGGACCAGGTCCAGTCGAGCGAGGAATGCACGCCGAACGCGACGACGGCGGCGAGCAACGCCATCGACCCGACGCGCTCGGGCGGCCATGGCTGCTGGCGCTTGCCGAGCGTGCGCTTGACCGCCACGAGCCACGAGCCCCACAGCGCGAGCGCGACCGCGAGCCCGACGAAGCCGAGGTCGGCGAGGACCTGGACGAGGAAGCCGTGGGCGTGCTCGACGTCGTAGGTGTCGGTGCGGACCCGGAGCCGGGCGGTGCCGTAGCCGTTCGCGCCGACGCCGATCACGGGATGCGCCTTCGCGAGCCGGAACGCGTCGCGCCAGTAGAGGCTGCGGGCGTTCCCCGCCGACGTGAGCCGGTTGGGCGAGTTCGCCGGGGCGCTCCCGGCGACGGTGTTCGCGGCGGGGTTGGTGAGCTGGTACCAGCCGTTGGAGATGGTGCCGCCGAGCCCGCGCTGGCTCTGGGTGAGCGCGGCGGCGCCCGCGATCGGCACGAGCAACACGCCGCACAGGAGCACGAACCCGACGCGGCGGCGCAGCGCGCCGGTCGGCGCCTTCGCGGCGATGAGGAACTGCAGGAGCAGCGACAGGAGCGTGACCAGCACGACCGTCACGAGCACGACGGCGCCGAAGCGGTGCCCGGCCGTCTCGCGCTGGAGGAGGTCGATGTTGTCGGTGGTGAGGTCGGTCTGGGCGAAGGCCCACAGCACGATCACCGCCGCACCCACGAGCGGCAGGACGAGCGCGGCGGCGGTCCGCAGACGCGCCGGCGCGAGGATCACCCACACCGCGACGGCGCAGGCCGCAGCGATCAGTGCGCCGCGCGAATACGACAGCATGATCACGACGAACTCGACCGTGAGGGCCGGCGCCGAGAGGATGTCGAGGATCGGGCGGCCGATGCGGCGGGTGCCGTAATAGAGCCACAGCGGCACGCCGAACGCCGCGATCAGTCCGACCGCGTTCCAGTACTGCAGCGGCTCGCGGAGGCGGGCGTAGCGCTCGTTCGGGGCGAGCGTCTCCGGGGTGATCTTCGAAAGCAGCGCGACGATCGAGATCCCGACCGACGCAAGCGCCAAGCCCAGCAGGACGCTGCGCCAGCGCTGCGGGAACGTGCGGGCCACCACCACCGAACCGGTGAAGACGGCGAGGTAGCCGAGGAGCCGGTTGACCTCGTCCCACGTGGCGGACGGGTCGACCGACCAGGTGATCGAGAAGCCGCTCAGGGCGATGAACGCCCCGAAGAGCGCGACCGACCACTGGCCGGCAACACCGGGGCGCCCCTTCTGGGACCGACAGTAGGCGACGAGCCCGAGGCCGAGGATCACCCCGGCCGCGTTGACGATCACCGCCCGCGAGGACGCGAGGCCCGGCCCGGCGACGATGCTCAGGCCGATGAGCAGGACGCCGAAGCCCACGCCGATGCGCAGGTCACGACCGTCCGATGGGGCTGCATGCGACGCAACCACGGGCGGAGGGGGCGTCGCGATCAGGGCGTCTGCTCGGTGCCGGCCGGGGCGGGACCGAAGCGGCCCACCGCGTAACGGACGAGGGGCAGCGCCGCCGAGAACAGCACGACCACCGCGGACGCGGCGAGCGGGAGCGGGAGGCTGAAGGCGTTCGCGATCGACGGCGCGCGGCTCTCGCCGGGGTCGATCGACTTGCCGTCGATGACGGTCGGCGCGGGAGCCGGGGCGGCTGCACCGACCGGAGCGGCCGGGTTGATCCCGGAGGCCTGGAGGGCCTTCGACAGGGCTTCGGGCGACGCGGTCGCGCCGGCGCCGGCGCTCGGGCCGCCACCACTGCTCGTGCCACCGCCGGCGGCACCCGACGAGCTCCCGCTACCGGTCGAGCCACTGCTGGACGAGCCGCCGCGCGCGGCCTTCACCTGTGCGGCCTTGATGAGGCCGACGCAGTCGGTGTATTCGCTGGCGTCGGCGGGCTGGTTCGCCAGGGCGGATTCGAAGTCGGCCTGGGAATGGTTCGTGCTCACCGTGCCGGTCTGGGCGCACTCGGTCCAGACGGCGTCGCCGTTGGCGCTCGCCTGGGCGGGCACGATGAGGGCGAGCCCGACGGCCGTCGCCAGGACTCCTCGCCCGGCACGCCGGAACGGATTCGTCGCGAAGGTCATGCGCGCCACGCTAGCGAACGGGTCACCTGGTCCGCGAAGGCTGACGCCCACGCCTGTTGGGTGTACGCACGCGCCGCGGCCTGTCCGGCACGCCGAATGCCCTGCATTTGCGGGGTCTCGGGCGCCGCGGCCCTCTGGAGTGCCCGGGCAAGACCATTCGTATCCCCGGACGCGACCACGAGACCGGTGCGGCCGTCCACCACGAGGCCGCCGGCGGCAGCTCCGACCTCGGTCGACGCGATCACGAGTGCTCCGGCGTGCATGGCCTCATTGACCACCAAACCCCACGGCTCCCGAAACGTTGCGGTCCGCTCGCTCGGCACCACGATCGCGGCGGCCGCGGAGAGCTCCTCGCGCACGCGCGCGGGCGCGAGAGGACCCAGCGACACCACTCCGGCGTGCCCGGCGGCGCGGCGCGGTTCGGGGCCGATGAGGCGCAGCTCGGCGGGTGGCGCGGCTCCGGGCGACGGCGGCGTGCCGAGCCCCGACGCGTCCCACGCGCGCAGGAGCCAGTCGACGCCCTTGCCGGGGTCGTCGCGGCCCACGTAGACGAGGCGGCGCGGCCGGGCAGTCTCGCGGGCGGTGTCGTCGTCGATGGTCCAGAAGGCCTGGTCGACGGCCTGCGGCGCGACGGTCGTGTGGCGCGCGCCGTGCAGCGCGGCGAAGCGGGAGACGTGGTCGCCGTACGTGACGACGGCCGCGGCGCGGCGGTAGAGCAGCCGCAGGAGCAGGGCGCCGGGCGCGTGCGCGACGGACCGCGGATGGGCCCAGAGCGCCGTCCACAGGAGGAAGGGCACGCGGGCGCGCTCGGCGCCGAGCCATGCCGCCGGGAGGGCGGTCCGGCCGACGGTGCCGGCGACGACCGCGCTGTAGCGCCCGCTCGCCGCGAGCCCATGGACCTCGCGCTGCGTGACCTTCCGGACGGGGAGGCCGTGGTCGTCGACGCCACCGGTGGCGTGCAGCCCACCGCCGAAGAGTGCGAACTCGACGGGGATCAGCTCGGCGAGTGCCCGGAACGCGCCGACGCGATCCGGCGGGACCTCGGTCGTCACGAAGAGCACCGGCCGGGCGGGGTCGATGGCGTCGGCCGGGCCGGCGGCGGCGCGGCCGGTCGGCGGCGCGGGTTCCGTCACCGTGTCGAGCCGATCGACGCCGGCGCGGCGGCCGGCACGCCATCGCTGCCGGTGCGGTCGGCGAGGAGGCGTTCGTACACGGCGACCGTCGTGCGGCCGACGACGTCCCATGAGCAGTGCTCGGCCATGACCCGGCGGCCGAGCTTGCCGAGCCGCAGGCGTTCGGCCTTGTCGGAGAGGAGGCGGTCGATGACGCGGGCGAGGTGCTCGACGTCGCCGGGGGCGGCGAGCTGGATGCCGCTGCCGAGGTCGGCGAGATCGAGGGGACCGGGCTCGCCGAGCGCGCCGATCGTCGGCACGCCGTGCGCCATCGACTCGACGTACGCGACGCCGTAGGCCTCGTTCACCGACGGCATCACCGCGAGGGTGCTGTCGTCGAGGGCCGCCATCGCCTCGGCCGGCGGGAGCTGCCCGGTGAAGACGACGCGGTCGGCCATGTCGAGTTCGACGGCGAGCTGCTCGAGGTGCGCGCGCTCGGGGCCGTCGCCGACGATCACGTACCGGAGCTTCGGCCAGCGCCCGCGCAGCACCCACATCGCGCGCATCACGTCGGCGTGGCGCTTGCGCTCGATGAGGTGGGCGACGGTGATGAGGGTGTGGTCGCGCGGCGGGCGCGGGTCGGCGTCCGGGATGTCGGCCCCGAGGAGCAGCACCTCGACGGGCGACGTCGTGAGGCGCTGGCAGGCCGTGCGGATGCCGGAGCTGTTCGCGAGGACGAGGTCCGAGGCGTTGAGCCCGGCCGACACGTTCATGGCCCAGTCGGGGCGCAGCGGCGCGGTGTGAAAGACGTCGCCGCCGTGCACGGAGGTCACGACGGGGACGGCCGGGAGCTTGCGCGCGCGGCGGAGCGCGTCGGCGGCCGGGACCGCGTTGTGCGCGTGGACGATCTCGTACGGGAAGTGGGAGTGCAGGCGGCGCAGGGCGCGGCCGAGCGGGCGGGCCGCCCACTTGCCCCACACCCCGTACGAGCCGATCCGGCCCGGCGAGATGTAGGGCACGTAGGTGATCGGGAGGCCGTCGAGCTCGGTGTGGCGCGGCTGGCGGAGGAGCGTCCGGAATTCCCGCAGCGCCGTGCCGGGCCCGGCCTTCAGCGACGACGCCGGCGGGATCACCCGGTGCAGCACGAGCACCTGGACCTCGGCGCCGGCCTGGTGCGCCGCGACCGCCTGCCGGTGGCTCCACACGCCGAGCACCGGGTCGTGCGCGCGCGGGTAGAACTCGGCGACGACGGCGACCTTCATCGCTGCACCACGGGCGCGGGGGCCGACCAGGTCGCCTCGTCGCGGGTGACGTAGGGGCGGTCGGCGAGGAACGTGCGCGCCGCCTCGACGACCGGTTCGCGGCCGTAGCCACCGGCCACCGGGTTCACGTGCAGCAGCGGCGTGGAGTCGACGACGCCGATGGGCCAGCCGGCGTCGCGGGCGAGCGCGGCCCAGTGGACGTCGAGCCCCCAGCCCATCGTGAGGTCGGCGGGGAACGGGACGAGCTGCTCGAGGGCCGCGCCGCGGAGCAGCGTGATCGGGCCGATCTCGACGAAGTGGGTGAGCCGCGCTGCGTGCGGGAGGCGGCGCCGTGTGACCGGCCAGGCGGCGTGCGAATGGCGGCGGTGGGCGGGTTGGGCGAGGAGCAGGCCGGCGCGCTCGGTCGCCCAGACGAGGCGATCGGTGAAGCCGCGGGGCAGTTCGACGTCGTCGTCGACCAGCAGCACATGGTCGTACTGCGTGAGGTCGTGGGCGGCGAGGATCGCGTTGAGGCGCTCGAACTTGCCGCGGTGGTCGATGGGCTGGACGTCGAGGTCGACCGCGTGGTGCGTGGCGGTGAGCGAGGCGGCGATCGGGTCGAAGGCGGCAGGGTTGCGGGCGATCGCGACGGCGAGCAGGCGTCGCTGCGGGACGCGTCGTGCCCTGAGCGACTCGACGGCGGTGATCGGTGTGCGGAGGAGGTCGAGGAGGAGGTCGGCGGCGCGGAGGAGCTGGCCGCGTTTGCCGGCGACGTGGCCGGAGCGGCCGCTCATGAAGTCGTTCAGGCCGGCCCGGGCGGGCGGCGGCTGCGGGAGGATGGTCTGCTCCACGCGGCCGAGGCTATGGGCGACGAGCACGAGCCCCATCGGGCAGCGCCGGATGATCACGTGCGCGATACACGCGAGCAACGTCTTGAGCTCTGCCGGCAGACCCGGGGCGCGGCCCTGCTGCGTCTCGAAGAGGCGCAGGTTGCGGCCGCGGTAGCGGGCGCTGCGGGCCAGGGAGCGCAGCGAGGCGTCGGTGCCGACGCGCTCGTGCTGCACGCCCGCCTTCGCGATGTACCGCACGCGGCCGCCGGCCGCGGCGGCCCGGTCGAGCCATTCCTCCTCGTCGCCGCCGATGGCGTGACTCTCGTCGAACGGGCCCGCCTTGATCCACCAGGTGCGGCGGACGCCCATGTTCGCGCTCCAGCCGTGGCGGACGTCGTGGTCGTCGTCTCCCAGCTGCAGCCCCGTGACCCAGGCGCCGTGGCGGCCGCAGCTGCGCGGAGCGTGCGCCGGGTCGAGCCACGGGACGATCTGGCCGGCGAGTACGGCGACGTCCGCCGGTTCGCGCTCGTGTGCGGCGAGTATCTCGTCGAGCCAGGCCGGCCACGCACGGATGTCGTCGTCGAGGAGGATCACCAGTTCCGCGCCGGTGCTCGCGAAGGCCAGGTTCCGGGCGGCGTTCGGGCCGCCGGGCGAGCCGGCCTCGCGATACGCGGCGCCGTGGCGTTCCGCCGCCTGCCGCGTCGCCTCGCTCGGCCCGTCGTCGACGACCAGCACCTCCACCCCGCGCGCCCGCGCCTGCGGCACGATCGAGCCCAGGGTGGTGTCGATTTGCCCGGGCCGCCCGAGCGTGGGGATCGCGATGAGCGCAGAAGCGGGCGGCACGCCCCGCATTCTCGCGCGCGCGAGGAAGACGTGCAGCCAGGAGGGGTGCACGGGGTGGGTGATAGGGGTGCATGGGGTGGGTGACAAGGGTGCACGGGGTGGGTGACAAGGGTGCACGGGGTGGGTGATGGCACGCGGCCGGGCTGCGGCGGCGGTTCGGGGACGCGGTTGCGGGCCGGGGCGGGCTGTCGTTCTGGACGCCGGAAAGGTGCACTCGTAGCGACAGGCCCGAGCCGCGGCGGCGGTTCCGGGCGCGGCGGTCGATATCGGGGCGCAGAGCGGATTTGGACCGCCGGGGCGCGTGCCGCGGCGGCGCATGCGCGAGCGCGGCGCTTGATATCCGACCCCGGCGCGGATTTGGACCGCCAGGGCGCGTGCGTGTGCGGCACGGGCGGGGCTGGGGACATGGCGGTCGAAAAACGACCGCGACCTCCCCCGCCTCCACGGCGCCACGGCGGCACGGGCGGGGCTGGGGACATGGCGGTCGAAAAGCGACCGCGACCTCCCCCGCCTCCACGGCGCCCCGGGCCGGACAGTCGGGGCTGTCGCCACGAACGCCGAAACGGTGTACCCGTGGCGGCAGGCTCCCGGCCGTCGCGCTGGCGCGCCCGTCACCGGACGCTCGGCCACCCCTCGCCCGCGGGACCGCACGCGCCCCACCCACGCCGTTATCATCACCCCCGAGGGGCCTTAGCTCAGCTGGCAGAGCACCTGCTTTGCAAGCAGGGGGTCATCGGTTCGATCCCGATAGGCTCCATCCCTCCGAAAGCCCCGCCCCGTGCGGGGTTTTCGCATTTTCCGGGGCAGTGTGCGCGTCCCGGAAATGCATCGGTGGAGATCGAGCCGCCCCGATGCGACACGGACCGGGGCCGATCGGCCCGGGCCGTGCGGACGGACTTCCTGGCCGGAATTCCCTTTCCCGTTGATTCCGGTGGGCCCACGGATAAGGCTGGGT
>JAVHXX010000535.1 GCA_031119595.1 Patulibacter sp.
CTCCAGTCCAGGGCGTCGTCCCAGCCGGCGAACGGGTCGGCGAGCGACGGGTCGGTGCCGCCCGTGGCCGGGCTCGGCGCGGTCGGCTGGATCGGCGGGTGTGCCGCGCCGGGCTCGGCGGGCGGAGCGGGCTCCTGCGACACCGCGCCGGCGCCGTCCTCCCACTGTCCGTCGGTGGGCGCGTCGACGGCCGGTGCACCAGCCGAGGCGGCGGCGGTGAGCGCGGTCGCGTCGTCTTCGTCGTCGACGATGCCCCAGGCCATCTCGTCGCCGATGGTCTCGTCGTACGGGTCGGACGGGCGGCTCGGCGTCGGCGGAGCCGGTGTCCGGGGGCCCTCGGCGGCAGGCGAGGCGGCCGCCTCGGACGGGGACGCCATCGCCGCTGCTGCGGCGAACGCTCCCGCGGATCCGGCGGCCGCGATGCCGGCGGGCCGACCGGTGCCGACGGAGCCGCCGCGGGCCGTGGCGGCGAGCCGTGACGCTCCGCTGATGGCGGGGAGCTGGCCGACCGATCGCGACGGCGAGCGCACCGCCGACAGCGCGGCGGCGAACCGGGAGTCCTCGTCGGCGTGACGGGTGATCTCCTCCTCGAGCCCCTCGGGCAGCGGCGCCCCCTCGGCCCGGACCACCTCGGCGGCGAGGAGCCGCTCGGCGCGATCGTCGGCGAAGACCGTCGAGAGCGACACGCCTTCGAGCTCGTCGGTGAGGCGCAGGCGCGCGCGGGCGACCTGGACCCCGACCTCCCGGGGATCGATGCCGGCGATCTCCGCGCATTCGGCCTCGGACAGGCCGAGCTCGCGGAGCGCGAGCAGCTCACGCTGACGGCTCGGCAGGGCGAGCAGCGCGGCGAGCGGGCCGCCGTCGGCGGAGGGCCGCTGGCGACCGAGCGCGGCGTACGCCCCGTTGCGGGCGGTAGAGAGCACGTAGAGCGCGGGTGACGAGTTGCGGGCGCCGAGCAGCGGCAGGCGCCGCACCGTCTTCTCGAACGCCTCCACCACGACCGCGTCCGCGGCGTCGCCGGGACCGAGCAGGCGCTCGGCGAGCAGCTGGACCGCTCCTGCGTTGCGCTCGAAGAACCGGTCGAAGGCGGCCTCGTCGCCCTTGGCGGCGCGGGTGACCAGATCCAGCTCGTGGGCGGCCAGAGCGTCGTCGGCGCCGGAAGTCATGGGCGAACCGTAACGCGCCGATCGGCGACCTTCGCCGCTCCCACCCCACGTCCTGCCGGCGCGACGGCACCGAACCCGATCGGTCGGCCTCGCGCGTGAATGAACCGACCTGCATTCCGAGGGGTACGAACCGCGCCAACTGACTCTCGGTCAGGAGACTGCCCATCGGGCTCTCGCTTGTCTATCATCGCCCCCATGCTTTCGCTCCTGACCGGCTTCCCGGGGTTCATCGGCACCCGTCTGGCCCGCAAGTTGCTGGCCGACGATCCCGAGACGACCATCGTCGCGATCGTCGAGCCGCGCATGGCCGCGCGCGCCCGTGAGGTCGCCAAGGAGTTCGGCGGCCGCCTCGAGGTCGTCGAGGGCGACATCGTCGACCCGAAGCTCGGGTTCGGCGAGCAGCAGTACGCCGATCTCGCCTCGAAGGTCCGCCGCGTCTACCACCTGGCCGCCATCTACGACCTCGCCGTTCCCGAGGAGCTCGCGAAGAAGGTCAACGTCGACGGCACCCAGCACATCCTCGACTTCTGCCGGGCCGCCAAGGACCTCGACCGCCACCACTACGTCTCCACCTGTTACGTCGCCGGCAAGCGCACCGGCACCGTGCTCGAGTCCGAGCTCGACGTCGGCCAGGAGTTCAAGAACCACTACGAGTCGACGAAGTTCGCCGCCGAGGTCCTCGTGCGGGCCTCGATGGACGACATCCCGACGACGGTCTACCGCCCGGGCATCGTCACCGGTGACTCGAAGACCGGCGACACGCAGAAGTTCGACGGCCCCTACTTCATCCTCTGGTTCATCTACCGGATGAGCCAGTTCGGCCTCACCGTTGGCGACATGGGCAACGACGAGGCGAACTTCAACGCCGTCCCGGTGGACTTCATCGTCGACGCGATGCTCGCCGGCACCAACGACCCGGAGACGATCGGCGCCACGCTCCAGCTCGCCGACCCGAACCCGCTCACCACGCGCCAGTTCGTGTCGCTGCTCTCGCGCACCTACATCCAGCGCGAGCCGAAGGGCCCGGCCATCCCGGACTTCGTCATGAAGCCGTTCCTCGCGGTCAAGCCGATCCGCAAGTTCTACGGCGGCACGCCGTTCGAGTCGCTCGTGTTCCTGCACCACCCGGTCCGCTATGACACGACCGAGGCCACGCGCCACCTGGCCCGCAGCGGCCTGCGCTGCCCGGGCTTCTACGAGTACGTGCCGGCCCTCGTGGACTTCTTCTCGCGCAACAAGGGCAACAAGGCCTTCCACGCCAAGGTCTGACCCTCCGGCCGCGAGCCCGTCCGGCCCGCGGCCCGGAAACGCGGCGAGGCCGCCCGGAGCGACGCATGGTGCGTCGCGCCGGGCGGCCTCGTGTCGTTCCGCGGGGGTGGCGGGGGCGTCAGCTGGTCTTCGCGGGCGCGCCGGTGCCCGCAGCGCACGGGTACCAGCCGACGGTCGTGTTGCCGCCGACCCAGAACACGTTGACGTCGAGGCACTGACCGACGGCGAGCTTGTCGTTGACGACCTTCGAGCCGACCGACCCGAGCACGAGGCCGACGCCGATCGCCGCGACCGTGCCGACGCCGGCGGTTGCCGGGGCGAGCGCGATCCCGACCGCGCCGGCGACGGCCCAGGCCCCACCGTTGCCGACCTGGTAGGTCTGCGCGCGGTTGAGGTAGACCAGCGCGTGGTTCCAGGCCACGACGGGCTTCGGGGCGACGTCGGCGGCCGGAGCGGGCGTGGTCGCGGCGGGCGTCGTGGCGGCGGAGGCGGTGACGGGCACGGCGGCCACCGACAGGAGAGCCAGGCCGAGGCCGAGGCGGGAACGAAGACGCATGGCGTCCTTTCGCGGAACAGGGGGAGCGCGGCGCACCGGGACGGGAGCCACGCCAGGGACCGGGCAAACCTGCCGGACCGCCCGCGTGCGGTCAATCCAGATGCGCTCACTTCCGGACGGCCGAGACGACGAGACCTGGCGCGTCCAGGCTCGCCCGAGGGCCAGGCGGTGCTCGCCTTC
>JAVHXX010000536.1 GCA_031119595.1 Patulibacter sp.
ACCACGCGCAGGTCGAACCGCTTGCCCGACGGCGGCGACACGACCTCCACCGGGCCGCGCCCGCCGAGGAAGCGCGCGACCTCCTCGGGAGGGCGGACCGTCGCGGAGAGCCCGATGCGCTGCGCCGGCTTCGGCAGCAGCGCATCCAGCCGCTCCAGGGAGAGCGCGAGGTGCGCGCCGCGCTTGGTCGACGCGACGGCGTGCACCTCGTCGACGATCACCGTCTCGACCGAGGTCAGCGTCTCGCGCGCCTGCGAGGTCAGCATGAGGAACAGCGACTCGGGCGTCGTGATCAGGATGTCCGGCGGGTTCGTCACGAGCGCGCGCCGGTCGGACGACGGGGTGTCGCCCGAGCGCACACCGACCGTCACGTGCGGCGGCTCCGCCCCGAGCCGCTTCGCCGTCTGGGTCACGCCCACGAGCGGCGCGCGCAGGTTGCGCTCCACGTCGACGCCCAGCGCCTTCAGCGGCGAGATGTACAGGACCCGCGTGCCCTTCGGGGCGTCGGGAGCGCGCTGCTCGCTCGCGAGCCGGTCGATCGCCCAGAGGAACGACGCCAGGGTCTTGCCCGAACCGGTCGGCGCGATGACGAGGGCGTGCCGTCCGTGCGAGATCGCCTCCCAGGCGCCCTCCTGTGCGGGAGTGGGCGCGGCGAACGCCCCACGGAACCACTCACGGGTCGCGGGGGAGAACCGCTCGAGCACATCGCCCATCCACACCATCCTGCCCCCGACCTCTGACACCCGTAACCGCCCGCCGCGATTCGAGCCGAATGTCGACTTTGGGGTGCCGTATCCCGCGATTCGTGCCGAATGTCGCGAGAGGGGTGAGCGTCAGCGGGGCAGCCGCGCGCGGATGAAGGTGGAGATGTCGCCCAGCTCCAACGGCGAGATGCCGTGGCCGAGGCCTTCGTAGATGCGCGCGTCGAGGGCCGAGTGCCCGGGCAGCCACTCCGCCGTCCGGTCGATGGAGGCGGCCGGAATGGTGTCGTCCATCGTCCCGCGCCCCCAGAACACCGGCACCGGGTCGCGCGTGAGCGCGGCGTCGCCCTCCTGCTCGCCCTGCACGACGAAGCCCGAGAGCTGCACGGCGTAGTCGAAGCGCTCCGGCGCGAGCCGCAGCAGCTGGAGGGCCATCGCGCCGCCCTGGGAGAACCCGAGCAGACCGGTCGGCGCGGCCGGTTGCTCGTCGAGCCACGTGAGCACCGCGCGGGCGGCGGCGTCGGCGTTGCCGGCGAGGGGGTCGCTCGGCACGTTCGTGAAGCGGGAGAACCAGGCGAAGCCCGGCCCTTCGGGGATGGGCGCGCGCAGCGACGCGATCACCGGCTCCAGGGGGAGGTAGGCCGCGATCCCGAAGAGGTCCGCCTCGTCCGACCCGTAGCCGTGCAGGAGCACCAGCAGCGGCCGGCCTGCCCGGTCCTTCTCGCCGGCTGACCAGAGCACGGCATCGCGGTCGATTCGGAGGTCGGGTGTGGGGAACGGCACACCGACCATTCTGTCCCCCTGCAGAACCGCTTCACAGCCCCCGATCGCGTGCCGCTTGTCCACAGATCTCCGGGTCCTGGGGGTCTCGCGGGCGCGCGTTCCGTACTATCGACCCATGAGCGTTCGCACCCCGGATCCCGATCCGACCCCCGACCCGCTGCCCGGCAACGGCGGCCAGCCCGGTCCGGCGTGGCTGAGCGACATCGAGCTGGAGCAGATCCGGCGCCGACTGCCGCTGCTGTACGTGGAGGCGGTCCCGGTGCGCGTCGACGGCCTCGGCCAGGTGACGCAGGTCGGCATCCTGCTCCGCGCCAACGCGGTGGGGGAGATGACGCGCACGCTCGTCTCCGGCCGGGTGATGTACGGCGAGACCCTGCGTGAGGCGCTGTTCCGCCACCTCGAGAAGGACCTCGGCCCCATGGCCTTCCCGCTGCTCCCCGCGAGCCCGGTGCCGTTCCAGGTCGCCGAGTACTTCCCGATGCCGGGCGTCACGGCCTACACCGACGAGCGTCAGCACGCCGTCTCCCTGGCGTACGTGGTCCCCGTCACCGGCACCTGCGAGCCGCGTCAGGATGCGCTGGAGCTCACGTGGATGACGCCGGAGGAGGCCGTCTCCCCGACGGTCGCCGAAGAGATGGAGGGCGGTCGCGGCGCTCTGGTCAAGACCGCCATGGCGTCGGTCGGGTGCGTCGCGCCCTAGCCGTCCTGGCTACTTGTCCTCCGCGTCCATCCCCGCCAGCAGGGCCGTGAGCACCCGCGTGAGTCTCGGCCCGACCTCGACGATCGCGTGGCGCAGCCGCGGGTCGCTGCGGTAGACGGCTTCCAGCTCCGGCCCGGGCGTCGCCATCTGCCATTGCGCCCCGGCCATGCTCGTCGCCGTGGCGATCACGTCGATCGCCTGCAGCTCGGTGAGCCCCGGCCGCAGTCGGCGCAGCTCGCCGGCGATCGCCTCGACGTGCACGTGCACGTCGAGTTTGAAGCCGCGCACCGTCTCGACCGACACGTTCCGTTCGAGGTTGAGCGGGGTGTGGGCCAGGAGGTCGCAGAACAGCGGGCGCGCCACGAGCGTGTCGCTCAGGGCCGAGGCCAGCCGCAGGGGTGATGCGGTGCGCCACGACGACAGGAGCGGCAGGAGCCAGCCCGCCCACGACCGCCACTCCTCGGCCGTGAGGCGCAGGAAGATCTGCTCCCGCGTCTCGAAGTACCGCAGCAGGCCCGACTTGTGCATGCCGACCGCGTCTGCGATGTCGGTGAGGGTGACCTCCCGGGCGCCGCGACGCTCCGCCTCTGCGCGTGCGGCGGCCAGGATCGCCTCCTCGCGCGCCAGCTTGGCGTCGGCGGAGCGCGCTCGTTCGAACGGTGCCGTCGTCATGGGTCCATTCTAGTGCAACAAGGTTGCGTTATTAACGAAACAGTGTTGTACTAACTCGCATGACTGAGTTCACCTGGTTCATCACCGGTTCGTCGCGCGGTTTCGGCCGCGCCCTCGCCGAGGCGGCCCTGCGCCACGGCGACCGCGTCACCGCCACGGCACGCACCCCAGAGCAACTCGACGACCTGATCGCCGAATACGGCGCGGACCGCGTCGTCGCCCTGCCGCTCGACGTCACCGATCCCGGCGCCGCCGCGTCCGCGCTCGCCGCCGCCCGCGACCGTTTCGGCCGCATCGATGTGCTGGTCAACAA
>JAVHXX010000537.1 GCA_031119595.1 Patulibacter sp.
GGGATGCGCCGATCCACGATGTCGCCGACGTCGAAGCGCTGCCGGTCACGCCGGAGCGCATGAACGTGAAGCCGTCACGGGTCGGGTCGATCCAGGGCCTGCTCGCGCTCTACGACCACCTCGAGGAGCTCGGCACGGAGATGTACGGCGGCGGGCAGTTCGAGCTCTCCGTCGGCCGGGGCCAGATCATCCTGCTGGCGTCGCTCATGCACCCGGACGGCGCCAACGACACCGCCCCGGTCGCCTTCCACGGCTTCCAGCCCGGCGGCACGCTGCCGCAGTCGCCGCTGCCGGCACCGCGCGCCCTGCGCGGGTTCCGCTGGCCCGCCGACGAGTAGCCCCGGAAAGCACCGCCGCCCCGGGCGGGCCGCGGAGCGTCAGCGGATGCCGTCGACCACGACCGGCGATCCGCTCAGCCGGAGGCGCAGGGTGCGGCCGCCGGTCAGCCGCTCGTGGCTGCCCGTCGTGAGGTTCGTGGTGAGCGCACCCGCGAGGCTGCCGTCGATGTCGATCTCGACCTGCGCCGGCGCGACCGGTGAGGCGGTCCCGGCCTGCGTGTTCCACTCGGAGACCGACCGCCACACCGCCAGCGCCGCGCGGCCGTCCTTGCGCCGGAATGCCAGCAGCCGCAGGTCCGACGGGCCCGCGACCACGGTCGCATGCAGCGGCGCGGCCGCCGCGTCCGGCCGGCCGCCGTCGAGGAGCGCACGCTGGAGGCGCAGCAGCGAGGTCCACGCCGGCTTGGGCCGGAGGTTCTGGTCGAGCAGGCCGAAATGGGCGCCGGCGTCGACGTGGAACGGGTCGCTCCAGCGGTTGATCATCTCGTAGAGATAGACCCGCGGGATGCCGCGGCGCATCGCCTCGAGGATGGTCCGCGGGACGTAGTCGGCGGCGATCCCACTCGGGAGCGGCAGTTGGTAGTTGCGCTGGCCGACGTCGTCCTGGAAGCCCGCTTCGGTCACCACCGTCGGCGCGCCGTGCGATTCCGGGGCGAGCGCGGCGAGCCAGTCGTCGAGCGCCGTGCTGGGCTCGGCGCCGTTCGAGTAGGCGTGGGCGTTGGTGGCGTCCGCGAGGCCGGCGTAGTCGCCGAGCTCGGGGATGCTCGTGATCTTCCCGACCGCCGGGGCGATCACGGCGATCGGCTTCCCGCGCTGCGCGGCCACGCCCGCCACGATCTTCTTCTGGAGACTGCGCGCCGGTCCGGCCCAGTCGGCGACCTTCGCGAGGTCGGGTTCGTTCGTGCCCTCGACGGAGTCGACGTAGGGCAGCACCGAGGCCTTGAGGCGCTGTTCGAGGGTCGGGTAGGGCGCCATCGAGTACCGGCCGAAGGCGTCGCCCATCTCGACGTCGAGGCGGACGCCGATCTCGCCGAGCGCCTGCATGCGCGAGAGCCCGAAGGTGGGCCCGGCGAGCATCGTCACGCGGGCGTGCCGGAGGCTGAGCTCGGCGGCCTTCGCGATCACCTTCGAGAAGTCGCGGTAGCCGTACTCGGTGCGCCACAGGTCGACGTTCAGCCCGATGGTGTCGCGGACGCGTGCCGCGGGCACCGTCGGCAGTGCCTGGGCGCGGCCGAGGGCGGGCGCGCTGGTCGCCCTGGGCCACGCGGCGGCCTGGGCCGCCTCGCGCTTCCAGGCCAGCGGGACGTCCGGGACCGTCGCGGCCGGTGGCACGTCGCTGCCTCCGTCGTCGACGGCGGCCGGCGGGGTCGAGGGTGGCGTGGTCGACGTCGCGGCCGCGGCTGCCGCGCGCGCCTCAGCGGCCCGCTGGTCGGCCGCCACCTGCGCCGCCGTGCGTACCGGTGGGTCGCCCACGCGCCGGTGCAGCGAGGCCTGGTATGCGGCCGTCAGGACCACGAGGCCCACGACCACGAGAAGCAGGATCCGGAGCCACCGTCGGCGCGGGAGGAGTCGGCGGAACGGAGCCACGGCCCCATCTTCCTCTACCCTGTGGCGCCTGCGACACGTGCCAGGCGCGTGCCAGCCTGCGGCGGGCGTCCCTCCCAGCCGCCTCCTCCAACTCATCTGAAGCGAGAACACTCATGGCAGAGAAGCTCGGCATCGCCGGCAGCGGCACGATCGCGACCGGCCTGGCCGTCGTCGGCTCCGCGAGCGGCGAGGTCATCCTCTGGGCCCGCTCCGAGGCCTCCCAGCAGCGCGCGCAGGCCGCGATCGAGAAGGCCGCCTCGCGGTACGAGGGTGCCGACGTCTCCCGCATCACGGTCACCACCGACCAGACCGCCCTGGGCGACGCGACCTTCCTCATCGAGGCCGCGACCGAGGACTACGACGTCAAGACGCCGCTCCTGCAGAAGCTCGCCGAGCTCGCCGGCCCGGACGCCGTCCTCTCGACCACCACGTCGTCGCTGTCGATCGAGAAGCTCGCCGAGCTCTCGGGCCTCGGCGACCGGTTCGTCGGCCTGCACGTCTTCAACCCGGTCCCGGTCATGAAGCTCGTCGAGGTCATCTTCCCGGCCGCCGCGACGGACGCCACCAAGGAGCGCACCCGTGCGCTCGTCACGGCGCTCGACAAGACCGGCGTCGAGGTGCCGGACACCCCGGGCTTCGTCGTGAACCGCCTCCTCTTCCCGTACCTCTTCAGCGCCGTCCAGCTGATGGAGGAGACGGGTCTCGATGCGAAGACCATCGACACCTGCATGAAGCTCGGCGCGGCCCACCCGATCGGTCCGCTGGCGCTCCTCGACGTCGTCGGCCTCGACGTGTCGACGGCGATCGGCGAGACCATCGAGACGGAGATCCCGGGCCTCGTGCGCGAGAAGATCGCCGCGGGCGAGCTCGGCCGCAAGACCGGCTCCGGGATGTACCCGCCGCGCGCCTAGCGCGCCAGCCAGTGGTGGCGCGGCCGCGCTCCGTCAAGCGAAAACGGCCGCCCTCACTTGGTAATCCGATCTTCCCCCCGCTAAACGGAGTTTTCGGGGCGAAGTTCATAACATCGTACGAACGTCCAGAGGACTACAGGTACCCAGCGTTCCCGCCGAACATATGAGGGCAGGGATCGACTGGACACCGACCTTGTACTTCCTCCAGATGTTGGTGACACACACTGGGAAGGCCCGCTTCGGCGGGCCTTTCACGTTTCAGGGGCGCTGCGCGATCACGGATCGCGCAGCGCCCCGGGTCGGTGTGGACCCCGCGGACGGCGCGGGTGG
>JAVHXX010000538.1 GCA_031119595.1 Patulibacter sp.
CCGGACGGGTTCGAGGTCACGGTCAGCGAGCTCGACCTTCGCCCCGGCGGCACGCTCGTCTACGCGATGGAGGCAACCGGTCCGGGCCAGATCGCGTTCATGGAGTCGGCCGGCATGCCGCTCGTGACCGTCTCCCGGAAGACCTTCACCGAGGTCGACGAGCCGACGCGCCTCGCGTACCGCTCGCTCGTGGACTTCGTCCCGGGGGTCAATCCGTACGAGGTGCTCACCGTGGTCGACATCACGCCGACCGACCAGGGCTGCGAGGTCGTGATGTACGCCGAGCCGATGCACGACGACGTATGGACCGAGCGACTGCTCATGGGCCGCGAGAACGAGCTCGACAACCTCGCTGCCGCGCTCGCGGGCTGACGACGCGGGAAGCCGAGCCCGGCCCGCCAACGCCGCCGGGCAGCGCAGGCGCCTAGAGCTCGAGCACGATCCGGGGGCAGGCCGCGCGCGACACGCAGATCATCATGCGGTCGCCCGCCGCCTGCTCCTCGGGCGTGAGGAGCGAGTCGCGGTGCTCGACGGCGCCCTCGAGCAGCGGGGTTTCGCAGGTGCCACAGGTGCCCTCCTCGCACGACGACAGCACGAGCGCCCCGGTGCCGCGGACCGCATCGAGCACGGACTGCCCTGGGTCGACGGTGACCGTGTGGCCGGACAGCAGCAAGTCGACGAGGAAGGACTCCTTCCAGACCGGCTCGCCCAGCTCGCGGGGCACGAAACGCTCGAGATGTAGTGCACCCGCCGGCCATCCCGCCTCCGCGGCGGCCAGCTCGACGGCACCCATGAGCGCCTCCGGCCCGCAGCAGTAGATGTCCGTGACGCCGTCCGGGTCCGCGAGCTCGGCGGTCACGTCCATCCGGCCCGTCGTCGCGCTCTCGAAGACCCGCACGCGTTCTGGGAACTCGGCGGCGAGCTCCTCGGCGAAGGCCATCCCACCGGCCGACTTCCCGGCGTAGGCGAGCGACCACTCGGCGCCCGCGGCCGCCGCGGCACGCACCATCGGCAGGATCGCCGTGATCCCGATGCCGCCGGCGATGAACCGGTACCGCGGCGCGATCTCGAACGCGAAGTGGTTGCGCGGGCCGCGGCTCCGCACGGTCGTGCCGGGCCGGAGCGTCTCGTGCACGGCCACGGAGCCGCCGCGGCCGTCGTCCTCGCGCAGCACGGCGACGCGGAACGCCGACCGGTCGGCCGGGTCGCCGCAGAGCGAGAACTGCCGCACGAGGTCGTCGCCGAGGACGAGGTCGATGTGGGAGCCCGGCTGCCACTGCGGCAGCTCGCCGCCCGCGGGATCGCGGAGGGTCAGCGCCACGATGCCGGGCACCAGCTCGGTGCGCGCGTCGACGACGAGCTCACGCTCCAGTTCGAGGTCGACTCCGAGTCCGTTCACGGCCACGATCGAAGACGGTAGGCGGCGGCCCGTGGCCTCGTTTTGGCCACCGGGCCAAAAGACCGGCCGTCGCTTGGTGCAATCGTTTGTCGCCCCGTCCGACCCGGCCACGATCGACCCGCTCCGATGACCACGCCCACCCTCCGTGCCGCCGACCCCGCCGCCGTGCTCGGTCTCGCCCGCGAACTCCGCGAGCTGCTCGGCCCGCGCCGCGCGACGATCGAGATCCGCGCCCGCGAGAAGGCGTCGCTCGACGGCTCGGCCATGTCGCCCGTGATCTCGGGCCAATACCCGCTCGGGCTCGCCGACCTCGTCGCGTTCCCGGCGAGCGCCGACGAGATCGCCGTCGTGGTCGCGGCCGCCGTCCGCCACGGCGTGCCGATCACGACCCGTGGCAAGGGCACCGGCAACTACGGCCAGGCGATCCCGATGTACGGGGGCCTCGTCCTCGACACGAGCAAGGCGAGCGCGATCGTCGAGGTCGGCGACGGCCTCATCACCGCCGAGGCCGGCGCGCGGATGATCGCCATGGAGACGGCGGCGCGCGCCACCGGCCAACAGCTCTGGATGTACCCGTCGACGGCCCAGTCGACGGTCGGCGGCTTCCTCGGCGGCGGAAGCGGCGGCACCGGGACGATCGTGCACGGGTCGAACTGGATGGGATTCGTCGACGCGCTCGACGTGGTCCATGCCACGCCCGAGCCGACGATGACCCACGTGCAGGGCGCGGACGCCCAGCCCTACGTGCACACCTACGGGGTGGGCGGCGTGATCGCCCGCGCGACGGTGAAGCTCGAGCCGCTCCAGGACTGGCGCTGCCTCTACGCGAGCTTCGACGACTTCCACGACGCCTTCGCCGTACTGCGGCAGCTGCGCGCGCTCGAGCCGGCGCCGCGGCTCGTCTCCTCCGACCCGCCGCGGATCGTGAACGCCCTCCCGGATGATGCCGCCATCCCGAAGGACCGCGCCAGTCTGCGCGTCATCCTCGACCACCGCACCCTCGACGAGGCGAGCGCCCTGATCACCGCCGCCGGCGGCGCGATCCACGACGTCCGCGAGGGACCGCAGGCGCCGATGGCGCTGAGCATGCTCAGCTACAACCACCCGGTCTGGTGGCTCATGCAGCGCGAGCCCGGGCAGTGGTTCCACATCGAGGTCGCCGGCGAGGAGCTCATCGACCGGATCGACGAGGTCCACCGGGTCCTCCCCGAGGCGGTCCTCCACATCGAGGCGGGCCACACCGTGCCGATCGGGATGCTCGCCGCGAAGTACGCCTTCCCGGACCAGGTCCACGAAGGCATGGCAGCGCTGGCCGAGCTCGGCGTCGGGAGCCACAACCCGCACCAGTGGTTCGTCGACCGCGACGTGGAGACCGTGCAGGCCGTCGCGCGCCGCACCGATCCGGACGGCCTCCTGAACCCCGGCAAGTGGGCCGAGGGCGACGCGCCCGTGGAGTCGTTCTACGCGCACTGACTGAGCGCCGCAACGGCGGTCGTCTGCCCGAGACCTGCGCCATGTCCGGCGGCCGGGCGTGACCGTCGGCGCGCCCGCCCGCGACCTGCGCCGCGCTACGCCACGCAGCGCCGGTCGACCTAGGTTCGGGGCATGGTCACCGCCGTCGTCATCACCGGTCTCCCCGCGATCCTGATCATCCTCGTGATCCTGGCGCTCCTGCTCACGGGGGCGTTCGTGCTGCTGCGCGGCGCGGGACGGGGCGCGAGCAAGCTCGCGCACAAGGCCACGGAGCACGAGCACCGGACCTGATC
>JAVHXX010000539.1 GCA_031119595.1 Patulibacter sp.
CGATCGTGGCCGACGCCGGCGTGAGCGACCGCATCCGCGTCGACCTGCCGCAGGGCCACACCGTCGACCTCCGCGAGGTGCCCGTGCGCAGCGCCGCGATCTACGCGCCCGGCGGCCAGGCGGCCTACCCGTCGACGATCGTGATGGGCGTCGTGACGGCTCGCGCCGCCGGCGTCGAACGGATCTGCGTGCTCACGCCGCCGCCGGTGAGCGATGTGGTGCTCGGCACGGCCGCGCTCTGCGGCATCGACGAGGTCTACGCGATGGGCGGCGCGCACGGCGTCGCCGCGCTCGCGCTCGGCACCGAGACGATCCCGCGGGTCGACGTGATCGCCGGACCCGGCAGCGTCTGGGCGCAGGAGGCCAAACGGCAGCTCGCCGACCGCGTCGGCATCGACGGCTACTACGGCCCGAGCGACCTCGCGATCGCCGCGACGGCCGAGGCGCCGGTCGAGCTCGTCGCCCTCGATCTGATGGCGCAGGGCGAGCACGGCGGCCTCAGCACCGTGCTGCTCGCCTCCTCGAGCAAGGACTTCCTCGACGCCGTCGAGGCGAAGATCGGTGAGCTCGTCACCGACGAGTGGCCGCGGCCCGCGGCCGTCGCGCTCGTGGAATGCGCCGACGACGCCGGCGCGCTCGCCGTCGTCGAGGCCTACGCCCCCGAGCACCTGCAGCTCGTCGGCGCCGGGGTGGAACGCCTCGCGAACAAGGTCCGCAGCGCCGGCTGCCTGCTCATCGGTGCCGGCTCGGCGACGGCCTTCGGTGACTATGTCGCCGGATCGAACCACTGCCTCCCGACCGCCGGGTCCGCCCGGTTCGCCTCGGGCCTCTCCACGCGTGTGTTCCGCCGCAAGATGAGCGAGGTGCGGATCGGCATGGAGTCGGCCGCGAACCTCGCGTGGCTCGGTGCGCCCGTCGCCCGCAGCGAGGGCTTCCCGTGGCACGCACGGTCGATGGAAGCCCGGATGCGGCAGGATGGGGAGTAGCCCATGGCACGCACCGCGCAGATCACCCGCAAGACCGGCGAGACCGACATCGTCCTCTCCATCGATCTCGATGGCAGCGGCGCCGGCAGCCGCACCACCGGCGTCGGCTTCTTCGACCACATGCTCGACCTGCTCTCGCGGCACGGGCTCCTCGACCTCGAGGTCGTGACGAAGGGCGACACCCAGACCGGGTCGCACCACACCGTGGAGGACACCGGCATCGTGCTCGGCCAGGCGATCGCCGAGGCCCTCGGCGACCGCAGCGGCATCACGCGCTACGGATCGGCCGTCATCCCGATGGACGACACCCTCGCGCGCTGCGCCCTCGACCTCAGCGGCCGGCCGTTCTCCGTCGTCAACGCGCCGCAGCTCGTGCCCGGAGTGACCGGTGGCTTCGAGCACGAACTCCTCGAGGAGTTCGTGCGAGCCCTCGCGAACGGCGCCCGCGCCACGATCCACGTCGACATCCTCGCCGGCACGAACGCCCACCACATCATCGAGGGCGCCTTCAAGGCGATCGCCCGGGCGTTGCGGCAGGCCGTCGCGATCGACCCGCGCGAGACCGGGATTCCCTCGACCAAGGGCTCGCTCTGAGCCAGGCGTCGGTCGACGGCGTGCGCATCGCACTCGTCGACCTCGGCCTCGGAAACCGCCGCTCGGTCGAGAAGGCACTGGAGCGCGTCGGCGCGCTCGTCGAGATCACCGACGACCCCGCGCGGCTGGCGAAGGCCGACGGTCTCGTGCTGCCGGGCGTCGGCGCGTTCCCGGAGGCGATGAAGCGCATGCGGGCGAAGGGGCTCGAGCGGGTCGTCCAGGATCTCGCCCGCGGCGGCAAGCCGCTCATCGGCCTGTGCCTGGGCATGCAGCTCCTCTTCGACGGCTCCGACGAACTCGGCGGAGACACCGGCCTCGGGCTGCTCGGCGGCCAGGTCCGGCTGCTCGAGACCGACGGCCTGAAACTCCCGCACATCGGCTGGAACGCGCTCACGGTACGTCAGCCGGAGAGCCCGCTGCTCGGCGGCCTGCCAGATCCGCTTCCGCTGTACCACGTGCACTCGTTCGTGGCCGATCCGTCCGATCCGTCGATCGTCCTCGCCGAGGGGCACTACGGGGCCACGTTCCCGTCGGTCGTCGGCTCGGGAACCGTGTTCGGCGCGCAGTGCCACCCGGAGAAGAGCTCGCGCGACGGGCTCCGCCTCCTCCAGAACTTCGTGTCGATCTGCGGCGACGCCCGCTGATCGACGCCATCCACGCCCGAAGCGAGACCGACCCCGTGCCCGTCCAGCTCTATCCCGCCATCGACATCCGCGGCGGCCGCGCCGTGCGGCTGCGCAAGGGCGACTTCGACGCAGAGACCGCCTACGACGCCGACCCGCTCGACGCCGCGCGCCGCTGGGTCGAGGGCGGTGCCGCCTGGCTCCACGTCGTCGACCTCGACGGCGCCAAGGACGGCGCCCAGGCCAATGCCGACCACCTCAAGCGGATCACCGAGCTCGGCGTGCCCGTCCAGACCGGTGGCGGGCTGCGCAGCGTGGAGGCCGTCGCCGCCGCACTCGACGGTGGGGTGACGCGCGCGATCCTCGGCACCGCCGCGCTCGAGCAGCCCGAGCTCGTCGGCGAACTCGTGGAGCGGTTCGGCGGCGACCGGATCGTCGTCTCGCTCGACGCCAAGGGCGGCTTCGTGACGACTCGCGGCTGGGTCCACACGACCGACCAGACCGTCGCGGGCGTGGCGACCTCGCTCGCCGAACGCGGTGTGCAGCGCATCGTCTTCACCGACGTGAACCGTGACGGCATGGGTGAGGGCACCGACCTCTCCGGCATGCAGGAGCTGCTCGCGCTCGACGCCGTCGACGTCATCGCCTCCGGCGGCATCGGCGCCCTGAAGGACATCCAGGATCTCGTCGACCTCCGGCACCCGCGGCTCGACGGGATCATCGTCGGCCGGGCGCTCTACGAGCACGCGTTCACGCTGCCCGACGCCCTCGCGATCACCTCGTCCGCGGCCTGAGCCGCGCGACCGCGAAGCCCTAGCCTCTCCGCCGTGCATCTCAAGCGCGTCATCCCCTGCCTCGACGTCGACAACGGCCGCGTCGTGAAGGGCACGAACTTCGTCGGCCTGCGCGATGCGGGCGACCCGGTCGAGCTCGCCGCCCGCTACGACGCCGAGGGCGCCGA
>JAVHXX010000033.1 GCA_031119595.1 Patulibacter sp.
GCCACGGGGTGCGGTGCCGCCACGACATGCGGCGTGAGCGCCGCCGGGGAGATCTTGGGAGCCGGTTCGGGACGCGGGGGAGCGGCAGCCGGGACCGGAGCGGCCATCGCCTGCGGACCGGTCGCGGCGGTCGGCGGATCCATCCGACGTGGGCCATCCGCCAGGGCGGGCGCCGGCGCGGTGGCAGCAGCGGGCTGTGGGGCGGGAGGTGCGACGGGTGGAGCCACCGGAGCCGCGGCCACGGGGGCGGGCGGCTGGGCAGAGATGACAGGCGCCGATGGCGCCGGAGCAGCTGGAGGTGCAGACGATGCCTGCGGCGCAGCCATCGTCTGCGGCGCGACCGGAGGAGCGGCTGAGACCGGCGGAGCAGCCGCGATCGGCGGTGCGGCGGAGGCGGCGGGTGCCGGCACCGGCTGGGCCGCCGCCGACGGTGCAGCCGCGGCGCTCGGCGCTGCAGGGGCCGGGGCCGTCGGGGCGGCCGGCGCCGGTGCCAGGCCCGGCGTCGACGGATCGGGACCGAGGAGCTCGAGCGGCACCGATGAGGTCGCCCGCTGGCGAGGGGCGGGTGCATCCTCGACCTTCGTCGGACGTGATGCCGGGAGGGTTGGGGTGGCCTCGCGGAGTGCCGCGCGCTGGGCCTCCGGCGAGTCGTCCGGGCCGCCCTCGGGCAGCCCGATGAACGACAACGGATCGGACGCGATGCGGGGGATGAAGACGTCGGCGTTGTCGGAGGGCATGTCGAGGGTCCTGAAGCGGGAGAAGTCGACCCGCGAAAAGCCGCGGAGGTCCCTCACGAAATCGGTTTCCCGCGGGGCCCCTTGAGGACGCCGACAACACCCGTCCACCGCAGGGCCCGTCGGCCTGAGAGGCGCTCGCCACCGCCGCCCACGAGCGGCTGTTGACCGGTGCTCAAGAGCGTCGCACCAGAACTTGAAGCGGGCCGCTGGGATCCGTACCGTAGCCCGTCCGAGACCGGTTGTCCCGCGGTTTCGGCACGGAGGGGGGCGAATTTCCGCCCGCCAAACCCTCTTACTAGTAGTGACGCGTTTCACCGAACCCCAGATCGACGCTCCGGCCGACCTCCCGGACGTCCCGCTCAGGCGCACCGCCGGCGTGCGCGACCGAGCCCACGCGCACGCGCTCGCCGCCGACGTCGCCCGGCTCCACGGCGAGGCGCTGCTCCGTACCGCACGCCGCTATTCCTCCACCGCCGACGACGCTCACGACGCCTACCAGCGGGCGCTCGAGCTCCTCCTCGAACATGCCCCGCGGATCGACCGCGCCAAGGCCGTCAGCTGGATGCACGTCGTCGTCCGCCGCGAAGCGGGCGTCCTGCGTCGCCACCACGACCGCGTGGTCCCGCTCGAGGGCAGCCACCTCGACGAGCCCCACCAGCGCCACGGGCCAGCCCCCGACGAACAGCTCCACGCGATCGACCTCGCGCAGCGCGCGAGCGAAGCCCTCGCCGCCCTCAAGGAATCCGAGGCCCAGGCCCTCTGCCTCCGCGCCCAGGGGATGAGCTACGACGAGATCGCCGACCTCTACGGCTGGTCGTACACGAAGGTCAACCGAGCGGTCACCGAAGGCCGCAAGGCGTTCGTGGACCACTACCGCGCCGTCGAGAGCGGCGTCGTCTGCGGCGACACCGCCGAACTCATCGCCCGGTACGTCGCCGGCGACCTCAAACCACGCGTCGCCGTCAAGGTCCGCGCGCACCTCATCCGCTGCTCAGGGTGCCGCGCGCTGCTCCACGCCGAACGCGGTGCCGACACCGCGCTCCGCGCCCTGCTCCCGCCGGTCTTCCTCCTGGCCACCGAAAGCAGCCGCCGAGCCGGCGCGGCCGGCTGGTTCCACGACCACCTCCTCGGACCGATCGGCCACATCGCAGGCCGCGTCCAACCGCTCGCCGACCACCTCACCGGCGCGAAGCTGGGCGTCATCGCCGCCTCGACCCTGGCCCTTGCCGGCAGCGGGGTCGCCGTCGAGCAGACCACCCACCACCAACACGGCGCGCCGGCCACCATCGAGACGACCCTCGTCAGCGCTCCGAACCCGGCGACCGCGACCGCGACCTCGCCCACCGGGGCCGCACGGGTCGTCGACCGCGCCATCGATCGCGGCACCACGCTGCACCAACAGGCCGAATCCCGTGCCCGAGCCCGAGCAGCCGCGGCGGCGCGCCGCAAACGCGCCGCCGCCAAGCGCAAGGCCGCCGCCAAGGCCCGCGCCGCCGGCAACGCCCGCGAGTTCGTCGGCGCCGCAGGCGAGTTCACCGGCAGCGCCGGGCACACCACCACCCGGACGAACGGCGCCTCGACCTCCGCCCGACGATCCGCCGCGACCCCCACCGACACCGGCACCACGCAGGTCGACCTCGGCGGCGGCACCGACTCCACGATCGACGTCACCCCCGAGCACGCACCCGCCTCCGGCGCCTCCGGAGACGCCGTCACCAACGAGTTCGGCAACTGATTCCCTGCAACCGCCAGACGTTCGCCAACCACCCCCGACCTCCTGCACGAATCCGTCCGACCCGCCACCTACCGTGTGGTAACAGACGCCCGCACCCTGGACCGCCTTCCCTCATGCCTCTCTGCTTCATCGAACCCCACGACGCGATCCGCGTGATCCTCGAGTCCGTGGGCAAAGAGGCCCGCCGACAGCTCCTCGGAGAGCTGATCCGCGCCTGGGTCGACGACATCCCGGAAGAGCAGCTCGCCAGCCACTACGCCCGCGCCGTCCAAGACCTCGACGACGCCGACCTCTCCATGCTCGCCGCCTGGCACGCCTCCCTCGAGATCGGCCAGCCGATCCCCAGTCGCGACTTCCTCCTCCGCGTCTTCCCCACCCTCGGTGACAACCGCCGCGAAGCCCTCAAACTCGCCGCCGGCTTCCGCGGCGAAGAAGCCTTCGAATCCGGCATCTCCGAAGAACAAGCCCTCAACACCGTCCTCCCGTCGCTCTCCCGCACCCGCGCCGAAGAACTCGTCAACGAGTCTCTCGAGCTCTACGTCTGGGACCGCATCGGGTCGGACAATTAGTTCGCCTAGCGGCTCATTACTGCGGTGAGCTGAGCGGATCTCGCTTGCATCTTCGCCAGGCAGACGAACGAGCCGTACGTCCGTACTTACTCGTCCGTCCGCGCGGCGAATCTGCGGCGCGATCTCTCGCTCAGCGCTCGCGGTTGCCACAGGTCTGAGACACGGAGCGTCTCCACCGCACCGCTGCGCGTTTCCGCTGGCATCGGCCGCACCCGCCGCGGGCGCACGTCGTTCGGCGGGTCGTCCCTGGCGCGGGGCCGAGGTCGGCTCTCGCGAGGCGGTCGGGTCGATGAGCGTTCCCTTCCGCACCCTGTAGCCTGCCGTGCATGGCCACGGTTGACGAAGTCGAAGAAGCGCTCACCAACGTGATCGACCCCGAGCTCGGGCTCGACTTCGTCGAACTCGGCCTCATCTACGGCATCGAGGTCGAAGGCAGCCACGTGCACGTCACGTTCAGCCTCACCTCACCCGGCTGCCCCATCGGGCCGCAGGTGTCCGAGCAGATCGAAGAGTTCTCCAAGGAACTCGACGGCGTCGAAACCGTCGAATCCTCGCTCGTCTTCACCCCGCCGTGGACCCCGGACCGCATGTCCGAAGACGCGAAGTTCGCGCTCGGGTACTAGTCACCCGCGCCGCTCAGCTGCGGTAGGCGCCCGCGTTCGCCGCTGAGCGGAGTTCACGACCGGCCCGGACGGTGCCGAGGACCCCGTGCACGCTGCGCGTGTCGACGACCTTGCCGTCCGCCTTGCGGGTGAGCAGCACCGTGTGCTGTTTGAGCCCGAGCGCGAGCGCGAAGATCGTCAGCGGAATGATCAGCGCGACCACGAGCGCGACCTCGGCCACGAACAGCAGCAGCGGGATGAGGATCAGGATCGCCACGATCGCGAAGATCACGATCCCGATGACGGCCAGGATCCCGAGATCGTCGGCGTCCCCGAAGTCCGGCACGTCGAGGGCGTCCGTCCAATCCCCGACGCCGCGGCGGCGCGGCTTCCACCCGAGGGACGGCAACCGCCGCTCGAGTTCGTAGACCTCACCGAGGCTCGTCCGGATCTCCGCCATCGCTACCGCACGGCCTGAGGCGTGACGGAGTCCGCCGCGATGGCCGGGCGCCACACGGCAGAGTCCCCTACGAGTTGCCCTGGTGCTCGTTCGCCAGACGCACGAGCTCGGCGAGCGACGACGAGATGCCGTCGCTGATGACGTCGATGTCCGGGATGGTGTCGAAGTCGGCGAGGAGACCGAAGTCGAGCCCGCCGTCATACGAGAACACCGCGATCGCGAGGCCGTGCCCGCTGGGCAGGAACGCGATGGGAAAGATGTCGAGGAGCTTGCGCCCGACCATGTAGAGCGGCAACTGCGGCCCCGGCACGTTCGTGACGAGCAGGTTGAAGAAGTGCGTCGAGAACTGCAGCCGCGACGCCTGCGCGAGGAGCGTCGGCGGGGCGAGGTTCTGCACGCTCGCGAGCACGCCCGCACCGAGCGCCTGCCCGGACGCCTTGAGATCGTCCATCGCCTGACGCACGATCAGGTACCGGTCGAGGGCATCATCGACGTAGACCGGGAGCGGCCCCTGCATCACGGCGAGCTTGTTGCCGAACTCACCGCGCTCCGCGTCGGCACGGACCGACACCGGCACGAGCGCCCGGAGCTCGAGGCCCTCGGTCCGCACGCCGCGCGAGAGGAGCCAATCGCGAAGGGCACCGGTCACGATCGTGACGACGACATCGTTGATCGAGCCACCGAACGTGTTCTTCACGAGGCGCAGGTCCTCGAGCTTCGTGCGCACGCCGCGGTACCGACGGTGCGGCCCGGCGAGCTGGTTCAGCGGGGAGGACGGCGCAGGCGCGAGCGACGCCCACGCGAGCGACCCCACACCGCGGGCGACGTCACGGGCCTTGCGCAGCGCCTGGTCCGGCTGCGAGACCGCGCGGAGCGCGCCGGTCGCGGCACCGATGAGCTCCTTGGCCGTGTTCTGCGCGGAACGGCCGAACAGGTCGATCGCGCCCGGCTCCGCCTTCGGGCTCCACGGCTTGAGATCGGGCTCCTCGGGCATCTCCGGCCCGAGGGTGCACAGCACCGTCGCGAGGTCGACGCCGGAGACGCCGTCGATCAGCGCATGGTGCGTCTTGGAGATCAGGGCGAAGCGGTTGTCCTCGAGACCCTCGACGATCCACAGCTCCCACAGCGGCCGGCCACGATCGAGGCGCTGGGAGAAGATCCGGGCGGCGAGCTTCATGAGCTCGTCCTCGTTGCCGGGTGACGGCAGGGCCGTGTGCCGGATGTGGTCCTCGATGTCGAAGGACTCGTCGTCGATCCAGTACGGACGACCCGCCTCGCGCGGCGGGTAGTGCAGCCGCTGGCGGTAGCGCGGGACCAGATGGATCCGCATCCGGACCGAGTCGAGGACGTCGGCGAGCTCCGGCGGCGGACCCTCGCAGATCGCGATCGCGCCGATGTGCATCAGCGCGGCATCGTCCTCCTGGTGCAGGAATCCTGCGTCGATTCCGGAGAGCTGGTCCAGGTGCTGCTGCGCCACGTGGGCGATCCTAAACCGGATTGCGGGCGTGCGCCCGCAGACGGCTCACACAGGCGCGGTCACACGCGCGATGTGCGACGCTCACCCGATGACCGGCACCACCGATCCGGGGACCGACGAGTCCTGGAGGGCGAGTCACCGCGGCCTCGTCGTGGTGCTCGGCGTGCAGTTCGTGATCGGTGCCGCACTCCTGATCTGGGTCGCGATGGGCCGTCCGGTCCCGGGCCTCGTGCAGAACGCCGACGGCAAGGGCAACCCGAACGCGACCACCCCGGTGCCCACGACGAACCACTTCGACGGTGCGTACGCGTTCGCTCTGCTGCAGCGCCAGGTCGAGCACTACGGTCCGCGGCCCGCCGGCTCGGCGAAGAGCTACGCGCTGGCGAAGGACCTCGTGAAGCGTCTCCCGAACGGCACCTTCGAGCCGGTCCCCGAGCCCGACCACAACGTGATCAAGCGGGCCGACGGCTCCTTCTACACCGCGCCCCACACGCTCCGCAACATCGTGGGCACGCTGCCGGGCAAGGGCGCGCCGATCGTGATCGGCGCCCACTACGACACCGAGGCCTCCATCCCCGGCCACGTCGGTGCCAACGACGGTGCCGCCGGCACCGCGGCGGTCGTCGAACTCGCCCGTGCGCTCAGCACGATCGACCGTGGCCCGTCCGCACCGCCGCTGCGGTTCGTCCTCTTCGACGGCGAGGAGGAACCCGGCAACAAACCCGACCCGAAGGTCTTCGAATCGGTGGCGCTGCGCGGGTCGAAGTTCGAGGCCGAGCACCAGCCCAAGCCGCAGGCGATGATCCTCCTCGACTACATCGCCCAGGCGAAGGGCCTGCGTCTCCCGCGCGAGGGCTTCTCCGACAAGACCATCTGGAAGAAGCTGCAGGCGGCCTCGGTGCAGGTCGGCACCCAGCGGATCTTCCCGAACGGGACCGGCGAGCCGATCCTCGACGACCACTACCCGTTCCGTGGCGCGGGCATCCCGGCGATCGACCTCATCGACTGGGACTACCCCGTCGCCGACACCCTCCAGGACGACATCCACCACGTGAGCGAGCTCAGCCTCGACGCGGTGGGGGAGACCGTCCTGCAGATGCTCCGCACCTGGCGCTGAGCGACCGCGCGGCAGCGGAGCGGCCCGCCACGGAGGGCGTCCGCGGCGCGACCCGTCCAGCGACCGAGCTTGTGTGCGCCGGTGCCCGCCGCGAGCAGGGAAAGCCACCTACACTGAGGTGAGATGGCCATCGAGAAGATCCTGCTCGCCTGCCCGCGCGGATACTGCGCCGGTGTGAGCCGCGCCGTCGAGACGGTCGAGCGCGCGCTCGACCTCCATGGCGCGCCCGTGTACGTGCGCAAGGAGATCGTCCACAACAAGCACGTCGTGGAGACCCTCCGCGACCGCGGCGCGATCTTCGTCGACGAGCTCACGAGTGAGATCCCGGACGGCGCCATCACCGTCTTCTCCGCGCACGGCGTGTCCCCGGCGGTCCACGCCGACGCGAAGGCCCGCCAGCTGCAGACGATCGACGCGACCTGCCCGCTCGTCACCAAGGTGCACCGCGAGGCGATCAAGTTCGCCGCCGACGGCTACACGATCGTCTTCATCGGTCACGGCGGCCACGAGGAGGTCGAAGGCACGATGGGCGAGGCGCCCGACAGCATGGTGCTCGTCGAGACCGAAGCCGACGTCGACGATCTCGACTTCCCAGACGGCGCCAAGCTCGCCTACCTCTCGCAGACCACGCTCGCCGTCTCGGAGACGCGCGACATCATCGCCCGCCTGCGCGATCGTTTCCCGAGCATCACCGGTCCCCGCACCGACGACATCTGTTACGCCACGACCAACCGTCAGATGGCGGTGCGCGAGCTCGCCCCGCACTGCGACCTCGTGCTCGTGCTCGGCTCCCAGAACTCCTCGAACTCGAAGCGCCTCGTCGAGGTCGCCAAGGAGAACGGCGCCGCCTCGTACCTGATCGACAACGAGTCGGAGGTGCAGGAGGCGTGGCTCGACGGCGTCGGCACCATCGGCATCACGTCCGGCGCGTCCGCGCCCGACGAGCTCGTCGAGCGTCTGGTGGCCTTCCTCCGCGAGCGCGGCGCCCCCGAGCCCGAGGACTTCGAGGTCCTCCGCGAGGACGTACGCTTCATGCTCCCCAAGGAGATCCGCCAGGGCATGGCCGCGGCGGCCGAGCGCTGACGCACCCGTCGCCTTGTCGACCACCCTGCTGATCTCCGATCTCCACCTCGGAGGCCGGCTCAACAACGATGCACTCCGGTCCGACAAGGTCCGCGAGCAGCTCAAGGAACGCGTCGCCGACGTCGACCGTCTGATCCTGCTCGGCGACATCCTCGAGTTCCGGCACTCGCCGCAGCGCGACGCGCTCCGAGACGGCCTGCCGATCCTCGAGGACATCGCGACCGCCCTGCGAAAGGGCGCCGAGGTCGTGATCGTCCCCGGCAACCACGACTGGTCGTTCCTCGAGCGGTGGAACGCGCACCGCGCCGCCGAGGAGAACCCGTCGCCGCTGCTCCTCGACAACGTCATCAGCTCCGGCGAGGCGTCCGAGGCCGGCAGCGCCGTGGCGCAGGCGCTCGGCCGCACCGTCGAGTTCCGTTACCCCGGCATGTGGGTCGAGGACGGCGTCTACGCCACGCACGGTCACTACCTCGACGTCCACGCCCTCCTGCCGACCGTCGAGCGGCTTGGCGCCGGCGCGCTGCAGCGCCTCTCCGGCGAGATGGTGCCGCTCGCCGCGAAGCCCGCGGACTACGAGCGCGTGCTCGCGCCGTGGTACGCCTTCATCGGCGCGAGCGTCGAGCGGCTCTCCGTCGCGAGCTCGACCCGCCGGGCCACCACGGGCGCGCGCGCCTACGAGCGTCTCAAGAGCCGTCGGCCGAGCGCGAAGGCCTTCGGTGTCGGGTTGCGTGCCGGTGTGGCCGCGCTCAACGCCACCGGCATCGGGCCGCTCAGCGCCGAGCTCTCCGGACAGGCCGTGATCGCGAGCGCCATGCACGGCATCGACGAGGTCGACGCCCGCCTCTCGATCGGCGCCGAACACCTCATCTTCGGCCACTGCCACCGGCCCGGTCCGCTCGCATCCGACGACGCCGAGGCCTGGCTCACGCGCGTCGGCACCAAGCTCCACAACACCGGCAACTGGGTCTTCGAGCCGCGGTTCCAGAAGTCCGGCGGCCAGGACGGCGCCTACTGGCCCGGCACCGGCGTGGTCCTCGAGGGCGGCAAGCCGCCCCGCGTCGATCGGATCGTCGTCGGACTCACCGCCGACGACCTCCTCGGCGACCGCAAGAACGGCCGCGGCACCACGCCGCCGCCCGAACTCACCGCCTGAGCCGCGTCAGGCCGCGGCGTCGACGCCCGGCTCGAGCTGGATCTCGTCGACGACGACGTCACCGTCGAGGATGAGGTCGAGCACGGCCTCGGTGTGGACGCCGTGGTCGAGCGCGAGGTACGTCCCGTCCGTGGTGATCTCGACGGGCGCGCCGCCTGCCACCGTCACGCGACCCGTGCCGCGGACCCGGAGCCAGACCGCGCCGGCGGCGTAGTCCCCGCGGAACGCACCGGGGACGACCTCCGCCGGCACCGGCGCGACGTACGACACCGGGTCGCCGATCGGTCCGGGGAGGCTGCCGGCGTCCGGCGGCGAGACGAGCAACCGTGGCTGCTTCGCGGCGGGAACGGCGGCCCCTTGGTCGCAGCCTTCGTCGAGCTCGGGTTCGACCGCCGGCGTCGCCGCCTCGATCTCGGCCTTCGCATCGCCCTCGGCACGCTTCTCGGCGAGGACCTGCTCGCCGTGTTCGACGAGCGCGGAAAGCAGCTGTTCGCCATCGGCGAACCCGCCCAGGCCGAAATGCGCGTCGACGAGCTTGAGGGCCTGGTCGAAGATGTACCGCGAGGGCAGCCCGCTGAGGCCGTACCCGTCGGCGATGAGGAGGTCCTCGTCGAGGACGACCGGCATGGTGAGGCCGAGGCGGCGGACGGCGGCCTCGACCACCTCCTGCTCCACGCCCTCACCGTCGGCGTCGACGTGCACCGCGATCACGCGCGCGCCGCGCGGGCCGTAGAGCTGGTGCCAGCGCTCGAGCTCGAGCAACGGCCGCATGGACACGGCCCGGCGCGCATCCCAGAACGCGATCACGAGCGGCCGGCCGAACTGCTTGTCGATCCGCAGCGCCTCGGTGTTGATCCACGGCAGGGAGCGTGGGAACGGGGGCGCGTGGATGGTGTCGACAGCTGGACGCACGTGGGCAAGCTAGCAGCGGGCGCCAATCCGATGCCGCCCTCCGCGGCCCCGCTCTTCGACCCGCGCACGTCGCTTATCGCCCGGAATCTCCGCGTGCAAGCAGGTTTTCGACGCTCGGGGGACAGCAGCGTCTGCGCGCCGAGGCCGGATTTCGGAGCATCTGACCGCAACTCCCGGAACCGAGCCGGGTTCTTGAAGCACTGTGATAGAAGTCACCGAGAGTCGATGGTGCGTGCTCGGACGCCGCACCGCACTCGGGACACCCACGGAGGATTCATGAAGAAGATCGCACTGATCTCCGCTGCCGCCGCAGCCGCCACCCTTGCCGTCGCACCGGCCGCCGCGTTCGCGGACGGCGCTCCGACGACGCAGTCCCTGTCGGTGAAGCTCACGTCGAGCAAGGCGGGCACCACGTCCGCTCCCACCGCGGTCGGCCTCGAGCTGAACACGGGCACCACGTCGAACGACCCGGCTGGCACCAAGCAGACGCTGTCGCACGTGAAGATCACGATCCCGAAGGGGATCAAGCTCAACTACAAGGCGTTCAAGGCCTGCACCGACCCGGCCGGTCTGACCTGCCCCTCGAACACGAAGATCGGGAGCGGCTCGGCCGTCGCCGACGTGTACCAGGTCCAGGACAACATCCCCGGCACGCTCACCCCGTACATCGGCACGAACAACACCCTGCTGATCCGCACGCAGTTCACGCAGCCGGCGGTCATCGACGAGGCCCTCAAGGCCGTCGTCAGCACCTCCGGTGGTGGCTACGTCTTCGACATCGACGTCCCGCAGGACCTCCAGGTTCCGATCCAGCCGACCGGCAACCAGCAGATCCGCAAGTTCGACGTCAAGTTCTCGAAGCTGACGACCAAGGTCGGCAAGAAGACCGTGCCGCTCATCGGCCTGACCTCGTGCCCGTCCGGCGGCTACAAGTTCCAGGGCGACTTCACGTTCGCGAACTCGCAGCCGACGACGACCACCACGGTCGTCAAGTGCAGCACCGCCAAGAAGAAGAAGTAGTGCCGCTCGCGCACTAGCGCGACGCACTCCGCCCCTCGGGGCACCAGTCACGGGGCGGCCTTCGGGTCGCCCCGTCTGCGTTCGGAGATCGTGCTCGCGCCGGGTGGGATTGCACCGGCTTACAGTCCCGTAACATGCACGCGATGCGTCGGCTGCTCGCCCTCACCGCCAGCGCGCTGCTCGCGATGCCCGCGGCAGCCCAGGCGCACGGCCTCGTCGGCCGCCGCGACCTGCCCGTGCCCTCCTGGCTCTTCGCCTGGGCGGCCGCCGCCGTCCTGCTCGTCTCGTTCGTCGGGCTCGGCGCGCTCTGGCACAAGGCGCGGCTCTACAAGGCGCCGGAGCACCGGGTGTTCAGGGTCCCGGCCTGGTTCGAGATCCCGCTCGGCGCGCTCGGCGTGGCGCTGCTCGGCCTCACCATCGTCTCGGGGCTCTTCGGGGTCCAGATCGACACCGCGAACTTCGCGCCCACCACCTTCTTCGTGGCGCTCTGGGTGGGGGTGCCGTTCGCCTCGCTGATCGTCGGCGACCTCTACGCCGCCATCAACCCGCTCCGCGCGCTCGGCCGTGCGACCGGCTGGCTCGGGTCGAAGCTCTCCGGCGGCAACGTCCCCGACGCCCTCGTCATGTCCGAGCGGGTCGGCCGCTGGCCGGCTGCCGTGATGCTCTTCGCGTACGCGTGGGTCGAGCTCGCCTTCCCCGGCAAGACCGACCCGTCGCAGCTCGCGGTCGTGATCATCATCTTCTGCCTGATCCAGGCCGTCGGCATGAGCCTCTACGGCACCGACCAGTGGCTGCAGCGGGCCGACCCCTTCACCGCGTGGTTCAGCTGGGTCGCCACGCTCGCCCCGCTCCGCTGGGAGCGCGGCACGCTCTACCTCCGCTGGCCGACCGTCGGCAATGCAAAGCGCCGGGCGATCGCCGGCGACGCCGCCATCGTGATCGTCGCCATCGGCACCACCACCTGGGACGGCCTCTCCGGCGGCGACATCCTCGGGCCGCCGCTCGCGAACCTCTCGAACGACGTCGCCAAACTCGGGATCTTCGGCGTCACCTGGTCGAACGCCGTCGTGCAGACCTTCGGGATGCTGATCGTCGTCGGCCTCGTCACCGCCCTCATCTTCGCCGGTGTTCGCGGCATGATCCCGGCGTCCGCACGGCGCGCCGCGGCCACGCGTCCCTCGCCGGACGCTCCCGCAGACGGCAGCCCGTCCCCCGCCGCGGACCTCGACGGCGCCGCGCCCGCCGGCATCGACGGTGCGGCGGCGACCGCCACCATCACCCGCCCATCTCCGGCCCCCGCCGACGGCGAGACGAAGCCTGCCACCCGCACCGGCCCGCCGCCGGTGCGCCGCCTCGTGCGCGAATTCACGCCCACGCTCGTCCCGATCGGCGTCGCGTACACCGTCGGCCACTACCTCTCGCTGCTCGCGTTCCAGGGCCAGGCGTTCCTCCCGCTCCTCAGCGACCCGCTCGGCCACGAACTCCTCCCCGGACAGGGTGGATGGCTCGGCACCGCCCAGTGGACCATCAACTACACCTGGCTCACCTCCAACGCCATCTGGTACCTGCAGGTCGCCGCGCTGCTCATCGGCCACGTCATGTCGCTCGTGCTCTCCCACGACCGCGCACTCGAACGCTTCCCCCGCAAACGCGCCGCGCGCTCGCAGCGTGCCATGCTCGTGGTGGCCGTCGTGTTCACCTGCACCGGCCTCTGGCTCCTCTCCGCCGTCGGATGACCCTCCTTCCACTCGCACACCTCGGCCACTGGTACGAATCCGTCGCCTACGCGATGCCGATGATCGTCATCGGCGGCGTGCTCTGGTACACGTCCCGCAAGGAACGCCTCGCCGGTCACGACGGGGAAGAACACTGGGACGGCGAAGACGATCCGCAGTGGGACGACGACCCGCGCCTGCGCGACGACGACTGAGCCGTTGATGGGGCGGGTGGCGTCCCGTCTGCTGTTGACGGCCTGGTGGTGGGCTCGGGACGGTGGTGACCCTTCGCATCGAGATCGCTGCGAGTGGCGTCGTGCGTTCTCCGTGGGTTGCCTCCCGCTTGCTCAGACCTCGCTGCTGCGGGGGACCACCCCCCCCCGCCGGGTCCGCAGCGTTGGGCGCCGGGACCGGGGAGTCGTCCGCGGGGGTGGGGCTCAGTCGTCGTCGCGGTCGCGGGTTCGTCGTGCCCGCTGTTCGGGATTTCGTTCTGGGTGGCGGGACGGGCTTGGCTCAGGCGTCGCCTCGGCTGCGGGTTCGTCGTGCCCGCTGTTCGGGATTTCGTTCTGGGTGGCGGACTGCTCCTGGCGCGGATGGGTGAGACGCCGCTGCGGTCGCTTGCGTACGCTTTCCCGCGATGGCTTCGCGACTGCGCCTCACGATCATCGGCTTCGGCACGGCGTTCCTGCTCGGCATCACGATCTGGCTCGTGGCCGGTGCGCCCGGCGCCCAGGGCACGCAGGAGAACATCTCCAACGGCTTCGCCGGGGCGATCCGCCCCGAGATCCCCGCGCAGCCGCTGACCGGCCTGCACGACGAGAACGGCACGCCGATCAAGCTCAAGAAGGACGTCACGATCCTCACGTTCCTCTACACCCAGTGCAAGGACACCTGTCCGACCACCGCACAGCAGATCCGGGCCACCCTCGACAAGCTCCAGGACCCGCCGCAGGCGATCGCGATCAGCGTCGACCCGCTCGGCGACACCGAGTCCAGCGCCAGGACCTTCCTCGCCTCCCAGACGCTCCTCGGGCGCATGCACTTCGCGCTCGGCCCGCCCGTCGCGCTCCAGCGCCAGTGGAACATCTACGGCATCCAGCCGCAGAGCAACGACACCGACCACACCGCATCGGTGGTCCTCCTCGACAAGGAGGGACGTCAGCGGATCGGTTTCCCCCTCGACAAACTCACGCCCGAGGGCCTCGCCCACGACGTGCAGGCGCTGCGGAACGAACCCACCGCCTGAGCGGTCGGTCCCGCCACGACCGGCGGCCTACGGCTCGATGAGCCCGCGCCGGATCGCGTAGCGCACGAGCTCCACGCGGTCGCGCATCCCGAGCTTGCGGAGCAGATTGCCGCGATGGCTCTCGACCGTCTTCTCCGAGAGGTGCAGCACCTCCGCGATCTCACGGTTCGTGTGCGCCTCCGCGATGAGCTTGAGGACCTCCTGCTCGCGCGCGGTGAGCGGCTCGTCCGGAGCCTGCCGGCCCGGCTCGGCCTGCCAGTTGCGCACCAGCGACGCCTCGGCGGCATTCGTGAGGAACGACTCGCCGCTCGCGACGGAGCGCACCGCGTTCACGAGGACCCGGTCGGCCTCGCGCTTGAGCACGTAGCCGGAGGCGCCGGCCTTCAGCGCCTCGAAGAGGTAACGCTCGTCCTCGTGCATGGACAGGATCAGCACGTGCGTGGCGGGCAGGTGCTGCTTGATCGTGCGCGTGGCCTGGAGCCCGGTGAGCTTCGGCATCGCGACATCGAGGACGCACAGATCCGGCCGCTCCTGCAACGCGATCTCGACGGCCTCGGCGCCGTCGCTGGCCTCCGCGACGACCGTGATGCCCGGCTCCTGCTCGAGGAGCAACCGGATGCCGCTGCGGACGACCCCGTGGTCGTCGGCGATCATCACGCGCAGGTCGGTGGGTGGCGCGCCGGGCACGGTGGTGGCGTGGGCGGGCGTGGCGGGGGTGGTCACAGGACGAGCTCCACGGACGTGCCGGACGAGGACGATTGAAGGTCGAGGCTGCCGCCGACGAGCATCGCGCGCTCGCGCATGCCCGTGAGCCCGGCGGTCTCGCGGTCGAAGGGTTTGCTCGGCGAACGACGGTTGCCGATGCCGCAGCCGTCGTCGACGACGCGCAACAACACGCCCTGGCCGGCGGGCTGGAGGAACACGGAGACGGTCGTCGCGCCGGAGTGCTGGACCACGTTCGACAACGCCTCCTGCGCGACGCGGAACAACACCGTCTGCTGCTCGGGGGTGAGCGTGGGGAGGGCGTTCGAGATCTCCCGCGCGACGACGAGGTCGGTGTCCTGGTCGATGCGCTGGAGCTGGGCCTCGAGCGCGGCACTGAGCCCGAGGTCGTCGAGGGCGGTGGGGCGGAGGTCGTGCGACAGGCGGAGCAGCTCGAGCATCGCCTGCTCGGTGAGGTCGCGGACCTCCTGCAGACCCGCCTGCGTGGTCTCGTCGGCATCGCGCGCGAGCGCTGACAGCCGGAGCATGATGCCCGTGAGGGACTGGTTGACCTCGTCGTGGAGATCACGGGCGAGCCGAGCCCGCTCGGCCTCCTGCGCGTCGATCACCGCACTCGTGCGACGCCGACGCTCGAGGTCGAGGCGACCGAGCATGCGCTCCACCGCCGACCGCAGCTGTTCCACGTCGACGGGCTCACCCTTCTCCGCGTGCGTGCGGATGATCGGACGTTCCAGGTCGACCGCCTCGATCGCATGGATGAGGCGCGACAGGGGCCCGAACCGGCGACGCAGGATCCAACCGTTCACGAGCGCCGTGATGAGGATCGCGAGGATCGCCACGAGGAAGCTCTTGAGACCCTCCGGCGTGTCGATGTCGAGCCGCGCCGCGACCGACGCGACGAAGACCGTCGCGATGATGATCACGGTGTTGACCGCGAGCACCTGCGAGAAGAGCGAGAGCCCCGACGACCGGGGCCCGTGGATGGTTTCGTCGGCTCGCCATGAATCGCCGCTGCGGCGGCGACGGACGCCGGTCGGATCAGCCGAGGCGGCGGTGGTCTCGTCGGCAGTCGCCTCCTCCTCCGGCTCGGTCGACGGATCGACGGCGGGATCGGCGGGCGTGGGCGTGGACGAGGAGAACGGGCGGTACATGGTGGGCGCGCGCGGAGCGCTCACCACGGGTATCGGCCGCTGACCGCCCGAAGCGGAGCGGTTTTCGTGCCATCCGCCAAGGATGGGGTCTTCACCCGATGGACGACGGACCTCCCGGCGCCGATACTGATGAGGCAGCCAACACTGATCCGGGGGGACAGACGGCAGCACCAACTCCTTGCGGTCACCGACCGTGACCGCGGGACACACAAGCGCACGATGGGACGCCGGGAAGCAGAACCATCGAGCACGCGAGGACCTTCTCCGTGGGGCCTCGTTGGGATTCAAGAGGAAGGGCCGTTGATTCGTCAGCGGCCCTTCCTGTTTCCCGAGGACCGACGAAGCCCCGTGGAACGGGCCATTTCCGGAGCCCGCCTGCGTGGACCATGCCCGGGCGTGACGAGGCGCTATCGTCGTGGGAACACGCTTACGCCGAAAACCCCACCGGGTTTGAGGCATTCGTCCGCGAAGGAGGGCGAGATGGCCCCATCGGGCGCCGAATACATCCGGCAAGTCAAGTCGCAGATCACCGAGGTCGACCCCAAGGTCCTCGACGAACTCAAGGCCGATCCGCGGGTTTCCGTGATCGACGTCCGCGAGGCCGACGAGACCGCTCAGGGCAAGGTCCCCGGTGCGATCACGATCCCCCGTGGGTACCTCGAGTCGCGCATCGACGGCTTCGTGCCCGATCGCGACCAGAAGGTGCTCCTCTACTGCGCCTCGGGTGTCCGCTCCGCGCTCGCCGCCAAGACCCTCCAGGACCTCGGCTTCAGCGACGTGTCGTCGGTGACCGGCGGCTTCACGCTCTACAAGGACCGTGCGTACGACGTCGAGGTGCCGCGCACCCTGACCGCCGAACAGCGTGAGCGCTACTCCCGCCACTTCCTCCTCAACGAGATCGGCGTCGAAGGCCAGACCAAACTCCTCGACGCGAAGGTCCTCCTGCTCGGCGCCGGCGGCCTCGGCTCGCCGATCGCGCTCTACCTCGCGGCCGCGGGCGTCGGCACGCTCGGGATCGTCGACGACGACGTCGTCGACCTCTCGAACCTCCAGCGTCAGGTGATCCACACCACCGACCGCATCGGGACGCCGAAGGCCGAATCGGCCGAGATCGCGATCCACGAGCTCAACCCCGGCGTGAAGGTCATCAAGCACGTCACCCGGCTCGACGCCTCCAACATCATGGAGATCATCGACGGCTCGACG
>JAVHXX010000540.1:0-1938 GCA_031119595.1 Patulibacter sp.
CGCCTCATCATCTCGGAAGAGGCGGTCGCGGTCGTCGACCGTTCACGGCGCACCGCCGAGGCCGAGCGCGACGCGATGGCACGGCGGTACGACGCCCTCACCCACTCGGCCGAGTTCCGGGTGCTGGACCGCCTCGGCGGCGTCGCGCGCGCGCTCCGCAAGCGCTGACCGCGCGCCGGACGCCGGTGTCGGGACGGGCGGTGGTCCGGTCCCGTGACGGACGGGAGGCGCGGTGCCAGCCGGCACCGCGCCTCCCGTCCGTCACGTGGTGACCGTCTACTGCACGGTCACCGACTTGCAGACCTCGGTGTTGACCCCAGCACCCTGGTTGATGGCGAAGACGCAGACGCTCGTCGCGCCCGCCTTCTTGCCGGTGAACGTCGACGAGAACGCGTGGTTCCCACCGAAGCCGCCGTAGACCGTCGCGAGCGACGGCTTCGCCTGGTCCGCCGCGATGGAGACGCCAGCGGCACCGTCGAAGTACACGTGCACCCGCAGCGACGCGGCCGTGTCCGGGTCGATCGCCCAGCCGCGCACCCGGATCTGGCCGGGCGCCGGCGAGGAGACCTCGTCGAGCAGCAGCGTCGGGTTGCCGGTCGCCGCGGCCACCGACTTGCACGTGCTGGCGTTCGAGCCACCGCCGACGTTCTTGGCGACCACGCAGACCGTGTGCTTGCCCGGGCCGATGCCGGTGAGCTTCTGCGTGTAGCCGTGCGCGTTGCCGTAGCCGGGGTGCGCCGAGTCGAAGCCGCTCTTCGTCTGGTTCGCGGTCCCCGTCGCGACCTGCTTGCCGTCGACCGTGTAGGTCAGCGACACCGCCGCCGTCGTGTCCGGGTCGTACGCGGTCCCGCTCACGGTGATCGCACCGAGTCCGGCGGACGCGGCCTGGTCGACCGTCACCTTGGGCGGCCCGGTCGGCGTGGAGAACGGCTTGCAGATACTCGCGTTGAGGTTCTTCGGGCCCTGGTTGATCGCGATGATGCACAGACTGTGCTTGCCGGCGCTGATCCCGCTCCGCTCGAGGCGGTACGCGTGCTTGTCGCCGTACCCCGGCTTCGCGGTGTTCAGCCCGGTCTTCGTCTGGTCGGCGGCGATCGACGTGAGCGCCTTGCCGTCCAGGTAGAAGTGCACGCGGACGGTCCCGGTGGTGTCCGGGTCGATCGCCCAGCCGCGGGCCAGGAGCTTGCCGGGGGCCTTGGACGCCACCTCGTCGACGGCGAGCCACGGGTAGCCGGTGGCCTGCGACACGGACCTCGACGCGATCTGCGTCCACTTCCCGTTCGACAGGTCCTTGGCGTGCACGGTGACGGTGTGCGTCCCAGCCGGGAAGCCCTGCACCGTCCCGGAGTACCCGTGGTTGTCGCCGTAGCCCGGCATCGCGGCGTTCAGCCCGCTCTTCGCCGTGTTCGCATTGAGGGTGCCGAGCGTCTTGCCGTCCGCCCGGACCTGCACCTGGGTCGCCGACTGGCTGTCCCGGTCGATGGCCCAGCCGCGGATCGTCAGCTTGCCGGCGACGGCGGACGCCGCGTCGATCACGCCCGTCGGGACGCCGCCGGAGACCGTGACGTCCCGGCACTCGAGCAGCGTGTTCGACCCCGGACCGGTGTTGATGCCGAACACGCACACGGTGTGCTTGCCGGTGGACAGGCCGCTGAGGGTCGCGGTGTACCCGTGCGCAGTGTTGTTCGCGCCGAGCCGCGCCGCGAGGTCCGGACGGACGGCGTTGGCCATGACCGACGCCTTGCCGACACCGTCGACGTAGATCTGGGCCTTGATCGCAGCCGTGGTGTCCGGGTCGGCGGTCCAGCCGCCGACGACGACCTGCTTGAACCCGGCCTTCAGCGAGTCGAGGCTGCCGATCGGCGAGGAACCGCCGGTGGGCGACCCGAACCAGTCGGTGTACATGCGCCAGAAGTTGCGGTTGCCGTAGGCCGAGCA
>JAVHXX010000540.1:1948-3131 GCA_031119595.1 Patulibacter sp.
CGCCCGTGCCGTACAGGTTCGCCATCGCGGCGGCGTTCGGGGTGTACGGCGTGTAGATGTACAGCCCGGCGGTCGCCTGGTTCTTGATGTAGACCGTCTTCCGACCGCAGGCGGCGTTCGGGTTGTAGAGGATCGCGTTGTTGCGCCCGGCCTGGTACGCCCACGAGGTCGGGGACGCCTGGTAGCGCTTGAACTGCAGCGCGGCGGCGTAGACCTGCTGGCCGAAGCCGTAGTACGCCGGGTCGCACGGTGCGGTGTCCGGGCAGGCGAAGCCCGTGGCGTGGAGGTACATGTAGCTCGTCGGCGAACTCGTCGTGACGATGCCCTGCTCCTTCTGCAGGAGCACGAGGAGCACCTTCTGGCTGATGCCGCACGCCGCACCGACCTGGGCGATGATCGTCGCAGCGGACTTGTTGCCGCCCGCGATCGCCGAGCACCGACCGGACACGGCGGAGATGCCGCTCATGTTCTGCGTGAAGTTCTTCAGGCACTTCGGCCCGCCGGACCGCTGCGTGCAGTTCGGCGCGACGCTGTTCAGGAACGACTGCACGCTCGAACCGCTCATCGCGGATCCGTTGTAGAAGTTCGCGTCGCTGATGATGTTGCCCGGGTCGAAGCCCGCGGCGGTCGCGGCGGACGCGGACTCGGTCGTCGTCTGCTCGGAGACGATCGTGCCGATGGTCAGACCGCTCACGGCGATCGCCAGTGCGGCGACCATCCCGAGGGCCGAGCGCAGCGGGCGTCGTCGCCCGCTCATGGTCGTGGAACGGAACATCACGGCACCTCCGCCGTCATCGGGTCGGACGTGGTCGACTTCGACCCGACCGTGTACTTGAGCGTGATCGACCAGGTCCCGGTCGACACCTGGCTCGCGGGGAAGGACGCCTGGGAGCAGTTCACCGACGAGGCACTCGCCTGGGCCGTGCTCGTGACGGTGCGCGAGACCGCGTCCTTCTTCGCCGTGAACGTGCAGGTCCCGGACGCGTTGGTCGTCCCGGACACCAGACCGCCCGCCTGCAGCGACTTGCTGCCGGCGTCCCATCCGGAGAAGGTCACGACCGCGGTGGCCGGGAACTCCCCGGGATCGGTGTCGGGTTGCGTGGTCTGCCCGGTACCGGGGAACGCGGTCGGGACGTCGTCGTCGCCCGCGGTGGCACCGGACGAGGGTTCGTCGGTGTCGGCC